>JBKICS010000152.1:0-12228 GCA_046567015.1 Acidobacteriota bacterium
CCAAGGCTTTACACGCGGCGCGACGGCAGGTCAAGAAAGGCCGGTCTTCATGGAGAATCCTTCATGTCCGCCCGCTTGACCCGGTTGCCAGGGGAGGGCTGCCCGCACTGCCTGGCCGGACGCTGCCTGTACGAGGAGCACGTAAACCCCGGCTTGCACGAGGCCAACCGCTGCGCCGTGGTCAACCGGCTGTGCCGGACGTTTGATGATTTTGTATTGCGGGCCGACAACCTGGGGCTTTCCGACGAGCAGGCCGAGGCGCTGTGGCAGGCCCGGTTCCCGGCCACCCTGGCCAAAGAAGGGAATTGTCAGGATTACCTGCCCGGTGATACGACGTCCTTCCCGGATTGCGCGCATGCCTCGGGCGACCTGTGCCTGCTGGCCTTCCCGCCGTGTCCGGGCCGATGCCCCCGATATCTCCCGCGCCGCGGCTCTTGAAACAGGTAACGCCAAAGGACGGTTTTCATGAAAGGTGCACCAGGCGACGCCGTGTTGCTGCATTTCCCCTGCCTGACTCCTGCCCTGGCGGCAGCGGATGTGCCGGGCGTCAAGTATCTCGACCCGGGGCTGGGCGATCCGGACGACCCGGACCGGCTGCGCCCGCAGGGCTTGCCCCTTTCCGACCAGGAGTTGGCGGGATTTTTGCGCGAATTCGAACGGCTGCGCCGCGAGACGAAAAATCCCAAGGATCTGGCCTTGCTGGCCGGCGCTTCCGGCGGTCATTTCTATGGTGACACCTCCTTTGCCCTGCGCGAGGAGCTCGAAGACCAGCTCCATCCCGAACGGGTGGCCGCCCGTCGGGCCAAGGCCGCCCAGCTCGCCCTGTGTCTGGCCTGCGCCATCGAGCAGAGCGTGCTCGACCTGGCCGCAGCCGGGGAGCTCGACGAGCGCTTCCGTAAGGACATGGCCGCAAGTCTTGGCCTCGAAGCCGACCTGGACGACGATGAGGACGCCCTGGCCCTGGCCGCCGCCTTGTCCGCCGCAAAGGACATGCCGAGCGCCGCCGCCTTTGCCGACGAATTCCGTCCGCCCTGGCGGCAGCTTCTTTCCCCGTTTTGGGCCCTGGCCCCGGAAGGCGCGGGACTGTTCATCGACGACCCCGATCTCGCCGCCGCCCTCATCGACGCCGGCATCGTCGTGGATGCGGCCCCGGACTGGATGCTCGCCGCCTGGTTCCCGGACGGTCCCCCGGAGCTGCCGCTACTGGCCGCAACGGTTTCCGGCTGGCGGCTGGTCGGCAAGACGCGCCCCGATCCCGAAGCGCCCTGGCTGGACGCGACCCGGCCGGTGCTGGTCGTCAAACCCTAAGGCTTAGGGCAACCCAGAGCCGGCCATGGCCGGCTTGCCCTCCCGGGCGGCCTGGGTGAACGCTCGCAGTCCCTTGAAGGAGTCCCTCGGTGTACGTGTGCAACCCGTCTTCTCCCCCGCAGTTCCTGACCCGGCTGGCCGGGGTCATTTTCGATTGCGACGGCGTGCTGGTCGATTCCCGCGATGCCAACCGCATGTATTACAACCTCATCCGCGAGGGGCTCGGCATGCTGCCCATCACCCCCGAGGAAGAGGCCTACGTGCATATGCATTCGGTGACCGAATGCCTGGCCCGCATCATCCCAGCCGACCGCCTGGCCGAGGCCGATGCAGTGCGCGCCAATCTCAACTACGAGGATATCTTCCCTTATATCTTCCTGGAAGACGGCCTGGTGGAATTCCTGGAGCTGCTGGCCGGGCTTGGCATCCGCATGGCCGTGCACACCAACCGCACCAATACCACCGAGCTTCTGCTGCGCCATTTCGAGATCGACCGCTTTTTCGCCCCGGTGGTCAACGCCGGCAGCCTCAAGCGGCCCAAGCCCGATCCCGAGGGGGTGCATTCCATCCTCGACGCCTGGGGGTTACCCATTGAAACCGTGGCCTATATCGGCGATTCGGCCCTGGACGAGCGCTCGGCCACCGCTGCCGGAGTGACGTTTTGGTCCTACAAGAATCCCGCCCTGGCGGCCGCCATGTTCGTGCCGGATTTCGTCACGCTGCGCTCTTGCCTGGCCGGGATGCGCGCCGGCTAGACCGGACCGGGCCAGGAAGGCGCTGGATTTGTCTTGATTAATGCCTGGCACTGTGCCATTTTTCGAGTAAAGCGCATGTGCTTTTCATTGGTTCTTGGAAGGAATACGCATGGATATTCTTGGCTATTTTTTCATCGCTTTGGCCAGAGTGCTCGATATTGTTTTCAGCCTCTATTTCTGGGTCATTCTCATTGCCGCATTGATGTCCTGGGTGCGCCCCGATCCCTATAATCCCGTGGTCCGTTTTCTTCGCGCCGTCACCGATCCGGTCTTTTACCGGGTCCGGCGCTGGTTGCCGTTTCTGACCGTGGGCGGCATCGATCTGTCGCCCATAGCCGTGATCCTGGCCCTGCAATTTCTCCAATGGTTTCTCGTGCCCACCCTCATGCGCCTGGGCGGCGCGGGCATAGGGCGCATGTAAGGTGGCGGCAATGACGGCGGATGCCCCGACATTTGCCGGAAACCGCAGGGAGACGGCTTGCCGCGCCGTTTCCGTGCCGGATGCGTGAGCCGTGACGCTGGATAAGATCGATCTGCTCGACCGGAAATTCTCCCGCAGCCTCATTGGCTACCGACGCGACGAAGTGGATCGCCTCATGGCCGAGGCGGCGGATTCCATCGGCTGTCTGGCCGAGGAGAAAATGGCCCTGTGCCGGGCCAACGACGCCTTGCGACGGGAGTTGGTCGAACTTCGGGTCCGGGAAGCGACGTTGCGCCATACGCTGCTGACCACCCAGCAGATCGTGGAAGACTTGAAAGAAAAGGCCAGGCAGGAGGCCGAAGGGCTGCTCGACCAGGCCCGGGAACAGGCCCGTTCGCTGCTTGGCCAGGCCAAGGGGCAGGCCGTCGCCCTGGCTTCGGAAATCGACGCCCTGGCCGCCCGCAAGGCCGCGCTCTCGGCCCGGTGGCGCGAGATGCTGCTGGCTGCCCTGAATATGCTCGACGCCCAGGCGGAAACAGCGCCCAGAGTGGCGGCCGAAGGCTCCGGCCTGGGTGAAATCGTGACCGCCAGTAGCGATGCCACGTTTGCCAATGCCTCTGGTGCGGCGCAGCCGACGGGCGATCTCGACGCCCTGGACCCCTTTGCCATTCGGGCGTCCGGGAAACGGTAGGCGGGCATGGCGACGGGACGAGCGGCGGGGCGGCCGGCGATCCGGGGCAAGGCAGGCGCCGAGGGCGCGCCTACCGCGGCGCAACTGCCGATTTTCGTCGCCGCGGCCGGTCCGGGGGCCTGGACCCTGCGCGTGGCGGTGACCCCGGGCGGGGCCAAGGACGCCCTGGCCGGGCTGGCCGAGGACCGGCTGCGGGTGCGGCTGCGGGCCAAGGCCGTGGAAGGACGGGCCAACGCCGCCTTGACCGATTTTTTGGCCACCTGCCTGGGACTGAAATCCCGGCAGGTCCGTATCGTCTCCGGGGACAAGTCCCGGAAGAAAACGATTCGCATAGAAACAGAGTCCGAACCCGACTGGTCGGCCATGACCGAAGCGGGTTGAGACTAGAACCGTCAACAAGGAGTCTGTGCCATGGATCAACGCGATCTGGATCTCGTCGCCAAGTACGGTGAAGCGGACCCGGAACTCAAAAGCCTCTATGAAGAGCATGTCGCGTTTGAGAAAATTCTGGAAAAAATGGAGTCAAAGCCTTTCCTGACGCCCGCTGAAGACACGGAGCTTAAGGAGATCAAGAAAAAGAAGCTCTCCGGCAAGACTCGCATTGAGAACCTTTTGATAAAATATCGCAAGGCGGAGGTCCAATAGCATGGAACTCACCGGGGCCCAAATCCTCCTGGAATCCCTGCGCCGCGAAGGCGTGGAAGTCGTTTTCGGCTTTCCGGGCGGTGCGGTCATTGACATCTACGACCAGTTGCCGAACTACCCCCTGCGCCATGTGCTGGTGCGCCATGAGCAGGGCGCCATCCACGCCGCGGACGGCTATGCCCGGGCGACGGGCAAGGTAGGCGTATGCCTGGTGACCTCGGGCCCCGGAGCCACCAATACCGTAACCGGCATTGCCACGGCCTACATGGATTCCGTGCCGGTCGTCATCATCACCGGACAGGTGCCGACGCCGCTTATCGGCAACGACGCCTTCCAGGAAGTGGACATCGTCGGCATCACCCGCTCCTGCACCAAGCACAACTACTTGGTCAAAGAGGTGGGGGATCTGGCGCGCGTCATCAAAGAGGCCTTCTACCTCGCTTCCACGGGTCGGCCCGGTCCGGTGCTGATTGACCTGCCAAAGGACGTGCAGACGCGTCTTACGGAATACAAGTATCCGAAAACCATCAAGATGCGCAGCTACAACCCCACCTACGCCCCCAACCCCAAGCAGGTGGCCAAGGTGGCGGATGTGGTGCGCCGGGCCAAAAAACCCATCATTTACGCCGGCGGCGGGGTCATCGCCTCCGAAGCCAGCGAGGATCTGGCCTGGCTGGCCCGGTCGTACAACATCCCGGTCACGGCCACGCTCATGGCCCTGGGCTGTTTTCCGGCCGACGACCCGCGCTGGCTCGGCATGCTCGGCATGCACGGCACCTACGCCGCCAACATGGCCATCAGCAACGCCGACCTGATCCTGGCCATCGGCAGCCGCTTCGACGACCGGGTCACCGGCAAGATCAGCGAGTTCGCCAAGAACGCCAAGATCGTGCACATCGACATCGACCCGACCTCCATCCAGAAAAACGTCCCCGTGCACATTCCGGTGGTGGCCGACTGCAAAAGCTTTTTGACCGCCCTGCGCCAGACCCTGGAACCGACTCTGGCCGAGCAGCCCGCGGCCGGAAACGAGGCTTGGAACGCCAAGGTCGCCGGCTGGAAAGAGGAAAAGCCCCTGGCCTACGTCCAGGAAGGTTCGGTCATCAAGCCGCAGTTCGTGGTGGAGACCATCTCCCGCCTGACCAAGGGCGAGGCCATCATCACCACCGAGGTCGGTCAGAACCAGATGTGGGCGGCCCAGTTCTATGCCTTTACCCGTCCCCGGTCGTTTATCAGCTCCGGGGGCCTGGGCACCATGGGCTTCGGCTTCCCGGCGGCCATCGGCGCCCAGATGGCCTATCCCGACCGGCTGGTCATCGACGTGGCCGGCGACGGCTCCATCCAGATGTGCATCCAGGAACTGGCCACGGCCGTGTGTTACAATCTGCCGGTCAAGATCGTCATCTTAAACAACGGCTATCTCGGCATGGTCCGGCAGTGGCAGGAGCTTTTCTACAAGAAGAACTACTGCGCCACCTGCCTGGACGTGGCCCCGGATTTCGTCAAACTGGCCGAGGCCTACGGCGCGGCCGGCTTCCGGGTGACCGATCCGGCCAAGGTGGAATCGGTGCTGGCCGAGGCGTTTGCCTTGCCGCGCCCCGTCATCGTGGACGTTGTGGTGGACCGCGAGGAAAATGTCGCGCCCATGGTCCCGGCTGGCAAGTCCATAACCGAGATGATCCTCGTCTAGGAGCACCCCATGCGCCACATTCTTTCCATCCTCGTCGAGAACGAACCCGGGGTGCTGGCCAGGGTGGCCGGTCTTTTCAGCGGCCGGGGCTACAACATCGAATCGCTCAACGTCGCCCCCACCCTGACCGAAGGCCTGTCGATGATGACCATCACCACCACCGGCGACGACGCCATCGTCGAACAGATCGTCAAGCAGCTGCGCAAGCTCGTCACCACGCTCAAGGTCGTGGACCTCACCGACGTCAAGGCCGTGGAGCGGGAGATGATGCTCCTGCGGGTGGACGCCGAGGGCAGCAAACGGGCCGAGGTGCTGCGCATCGTCGACATCTTCCGCTGCAAGGTGGTGGATGTGAGCCCGGACGAACTGGTGCTGGAAGTCACCGGCACCCAGGACAAGCTGACCGCCCTGGTCAGCCTCCTGCAACGCTACGGCATCAAGGAAGCCGCTCGCACCGGTGCTGTGGCCATGCGACGCGGCATGCAGGAATAACGGCGCGCACCGACGCCGTCCCCCCCAAGGAAATCGAGTGTGCCGCACCACGGCACGAGAAAGGAGCTAGGATGAAAATCTATTACGACCAGGACGCCGACCTCTCCCTTTTGGCTGACAAGACCGTGGCCATCCTCGGCTACGGCAGCCAGGGCCATGCCCACGCCCAGAACCTGCGCGATTCGGGCGTCAAGGTAGTCATCGGCCAGCGTCCCGGCGGTCCCAACTGGGATCTTGCCAAGGAAAACGGCTTCACCCCCTTAAGCGCCGCCGAGGCTGCCGCCGCCGCCGACGTCATCATGATCCTGGTCCCGGACCAGCACCAGAAGGCCGTTTACGAAAAAGACGTGCTGCCGAGCCTCACCGCCGGCAAGCTGCTGCTTTTCGCCCACGGCTTCAACATCCACTACCAGCAGATCGTGCCGCCGGCCAATGTCGACGTGGCCATGATCGCCCCCAAGGGGCCGGGCCATCTGGTGCGCCGGGTCTACACCGAGGGCGGCGGCGTGCCGTGCCTGATCGCCGTGCACCAAAACGCCACCGGCAAGGCCATGGAAATGGGCTTGGCCTACGCCAAGGGCGTGGGCGGCACCCGCAGCGGCGTGTTGACCACCACCTTCAAGGAAGAGACCGAGACCGACCTGTTCGGCGAGCAGGCCGTCCTGTGCGGCGGCGCGGCCGAGCTGGTCAAGGCCGGTTTCGAGACCCTGTGCGAGGCCGGCTACCAGCCCGAGATCGCCTATTTCGAGTGCCTCCATGAGCTCAAGCTCATCGTGGACCTCATGTACGAAGGTGGCCTGTCCCGCATGCGCTATTCCATCAGCGACACGGCCGAATACGGCGACTACGTCAGCGGCCCCCGGGTGGTCACCGACGAGACCCGGGCCGAAATGCGCAAGATCCTCAAAGAGATCCAGAACGGCACCTTTGCCCGGAACTTCATCGTGGAAAACATGTCCGGCCGGGCGCATTTCCTGTCCATGCGCCGCATCAACGCCGAGCATCCCATCGAGAAGGTCGGCGCCAAGCTGCGCGAAATGATGAGCTGGCTCAAGAAATAGCAGCGAAAGGGCGGCCGCATCTTCGGATGCGGCCGCTTTTCAGGAGAGGAGCATGCCCAAGTCCGCTGTGACGTTTTGCCCATGCCGATTCGGCTTTGTTTTTCTTTTGGCGGTGGTTATCCTGCTCGCGGCGCGGTCCGTCGTGGTTGCGGCAACTGACGATGTCCATTTCGAGGATGCCTCAGCCTTTGAGGCCTTGGCGTTCAAGGCCGAATCCGGCGACGCCAGCGCCCAGTGCGAATTGGGCGTCGCGTATCTCAATGGGCAAAATACCAGTCAGGATTTCCAAAAAGGGTTGGCCTGGCTGACTCGGTCTTCGGACGCCGGATATGGCTATGCCCGCTTTGTCTTGGCCGACGTGTACAGCCGGGGGTACGCAGGCGTGCCGGTCAACGACGAACTGGCCTATTATTACGCCTCCCTGGCCGCGGCCTCCTCGACCCTGGTCGACAAGTACCGCAATCGCGCCGGCAAGTTGCGCGACGCCAGCGCCAAACGCCTGAGCACCGCCCAACTCACGGCCCTGCAAGCCAAGGCCGCCCTGGCTCCCCTCGACGCGGCGGTGGGCTATTAGCCCGGTTCCCGCCCCGCCGTTCGGGCCTTCCTGGCCGCACGGCCCCGGGAGGACGGCGCAGGAAGACACAGCCATGGCCGATGCCGCCAACCGTTTTTCAGGAAGCCGTCCCGCAATCGGTCCGGGCCGCAACGCCACAGGGCTGTTCGTCTTTTCGGTCCTGCTCCTCGCAGCCGGCCTGCTCGGCCTCTCCCTGCGGCCGGTCCTGGCCGCCAAGGTCGAAACCAGAACCTTCAGCGCCTACTACACCAGCCAAAGCGCCAAGATCTACGACCACCTGCTCAAGGTCACCGATTATTACGCCTCCCTGGTCAAGGACGGCAACGCCGAGCGCGTCAAGGACGTGCTGGCCCTTCGGGCCTCGCTTGCGGCCTGCTGGGAAATGGTCCTCAACGCCGGGGACATGGTCTATATCTACGATCTGCTCGATCCCGGCTGTTCCGCCGACGTGAACAAGGTCGGGGCCTTGATCAAGACCGGCCTTGGCACCGTGGCCGGCAAACTCGACAAGGAACTCCAGTGGATGCGGCTGGTGGAAAAAAATGTGTCCGATCTGCCGGTTTCCGTGGAATTGGGCCAGGCCTTCCGGGACATCGAGGCCATGGCGGCCTATTTTCGCACCGCCGCCGCGACCTTCGAGCCGCCGGCCGGCGGCGAAACCCGTCAGCCGGTGAAGCAGGGTGGGCCATGACGCTTTTGTCCGACGGCGTCGGGTATCTGGCCGGCCTCTGCACCACGGCGGCCTTTGTGCCCCAGGTGGTCAAAACCCTGCGCAGCCGTTCGGTCCGGGATATCTCCCTGGGCATGTACGCGCTCATGGCGGTCGGCATCAGCTTGTGGCTCGTGCACGGCGTCCAGGTGGGCTCCGCTCCTGTGGTGACCGCCAATGCCGTGACCCTGGTCCTGGTCGGGGTCATGCTGGTCATGAAGCTGCGCTACAAGTAAATTTGCGCCGATGCGCGGCGTAAGGGGGTTGTCATGCGTATCGTGATGCTTTGCCTGTTGTTGCTGGCCCTGGTCAGCCTGCAGTTCGGTTGCGGCCGTCATACTTATCTGGTCGAGACGAAGGACAACAAGACGTTCTACGCCACGCCGCCCCTGGTCATGGATACCGAAAAGGGCGTCTACTACATGTGGATCAATGGTCAGCGTCGCACCGTGCCCATGGACATTATCTATCGCATCGACGACTCGGCCCAGATTTGCTACCAGAACGGCGTTACCGACACCTATACCTGCTACGATAACCTGTACTATTTCTGAGGCGTCGAACCGGGCCGTGAACGACGATCTGCGCGCGCAGTCCCTGCGCCTTCTGGAGCGCAAGCCGCCGCCCGGGCCGGTTGTGCCTCCCGAGGCCTTGGCCCCGGGCCGTCTGCCGGATCTGATCGAAACCCTGGCCGACCCGCGGAGCGCGCCCGACCCGACCCTGCTGGCCAGCTTGGCCCTCAAGTATTTTTACGCTTACGTCCATCCCGAAAGCCTGGGAACCGATGTCGCCGAGCCGGCCCTGACCCGGCTGGCCGGACAGTTCGTCCGGCGTCGCGGCGGCACGGCGCTGCTTGCCGGCCAGGACGACCTGCGCCGCTACCTGCTCCACCACGGGTTCGCCTTGCAGATGCTCGTGGACCTGCCCAAGACCGTGCACCTCCTGACGGCGTTACTGGCTCTGCCCATCCCCGATCGCGACAGCTTCCTCGGCCTGGACCTGGGCGCGGGCACGGGCATCCTGCTCCTTGGCCAGTATCTGCTGGCCCGCCGGGCCGGTTTCGCGACCCCGACCCTGCTCGGCTTCGAATTCCAGCCCCAGGTGGCCAGCCGGGCCGACAGCCTGCTCGCCGCCCTGGGCATCGGCCGGGTACGCCGGGCCGACGCCGCCCGGATCGAGACCTACGCCGGCCTGCCGGAGACGCCGGTTGCCTGCGTCAGCAACGAGACCCTGCCCTCGGCCGGCCGTCGGCTCTACAAGGAACCGTTTCCGGCCATAAACGCCGCCCTGTTCGCCGCCCTGGGCCCCAGGCTTGCGGCCACGGCCTTCTTGCCGCAGGCGGTCTGGGCCTCGGACCGGGCCGGGCGGTCCTGGCAGCGGCTGACTCCGGAAAACGCCTTTGCCGGCGATGGCGGGCAGGACAAACCCTTGCGCCTGGCCTTCATGCGCGATGTGGAACTGGCCGGCGAGCGGATTCCCGTGGCCCGGGTCGGGGAGTCCCTGTCCCGGCTGGTGGCCGCGCCCTGGCGAGAAGGCCTCTGCCGACGCTGGTAGGGGAGGAGGAAGTGGGAAGAGGAAAGAGTGCCTCCGGCGGCCGGGGGGATGATCCCCCCGGACCCCTGCAATTGGAGAATTTTTTCAAGGGGTTGTTGGGTCTGGTGGCAAACCGGTCGGCTGTGGACCAGGATGAACAGTCATTGACGTTTGACGGGAGCCGACGTTGCTTCGGCGGCCAATGGGCCAACCCCCTTTAAAGCCCTACGGATAAGCGCGTCAAGCGAAGCCGGTGGCGCGCCGCTAGAGGGACAACTCGTAATAGAGCGCGCCATCGAGCGGATTGTCGCAGTACGGCGGGATGCTGCGGAAGCCGAGCTTTTTATACAGGGCGTTGGCGGCGGTCATGGACTCCAGGGTGTCGAGGCGGATGGTCTTGTAGCCGCGCTCCCGGGCGCCGGCCACGGCCGCTTCGGCCAGGGCGCGGCCCAGGCCGTGTCCGGCATGGGCCGGTCGGACATAGAGCCGCTTCATCTCGCACATGTCGCCCGAAAGCGGGCGCAGGGCCACGCAACCGGCCGGCATGCCGGCGGCCCAGGCCAGCCACAATCCGCCACGCGGGGGGGCATACCGTCCCGGCAAATCCGCCAGCTCCTGGTCAAAATTCTGGAAACACAGGGAGAAGCCGAGGCCTTTGGAATATTCCTCGAACAAAATGCGCACCACGGCCATGTCCGTGGCCGCGACGATGTTCGAGGCCTGTTTGGAAAGCCCGTGGCTGGATCGTTGGTTCATGGGGACTGCCTTGCTCCTCGTCGCTTGGCCGACGTTGCCGCCGCTACGGCCGTTTTCGGCCACGAGCCTTAGCAGTCTTTTTTCCGTTCCCCAAGTGAAAAGGGCGCTTTTGACCGCAACTGTCGCCTTTTGTCCCAGGCCGGACATTGGCCGTGACCGCTGGATGTTGGGCAAAGGAGTGGAGCATGTACTGGAGCACGACCGCGCGCGTGCCGTCGACCCTTGAGATCGATCCCGGCTTGCTGGCGCATTTTCAGCCGAACGACCGCATCGTCGATCTCGGCTGCGGCCCGGGCCGCACGCTTTCCGGCCTGCGCGCAGCCGGCCTTGGCCGCCTCCATGTCGGCCTCGACGCCAACGCCCCGAGTCTGGCCCTGGCGGCCGGGGCAGGGCTGCCCGTGGTCCGGGCGGATGTCGCGGTCCTGCCGTTTGCCGACGCCGCTTTTGACGTGGGCGTGGTGCAAGCCGTGCTGACCACCATCGAAAGCCCCGCCAAGCGGCTGGATATGTTACGCGCGGCCCGGCGCGTGCTGGGGCGGCTGCTCTATGTCGGCGATTTCCTGCAAAACTGGGAGCTGCCGTACTACCGGGCGCGTTACGAAGCCGGGCTGGCCGAAACCGGCGAGCCGGGCAGTTTCGTGGTGCGCGAAGCCGGCAGGAAGCTCTATACGGCCCATCATTTCACTCGCGACGAACTGACCGCCTTGCTGCAAGAGGCCGGTTTCGAAGTGATCAGCGCTGTATTCCCTGAGGTGCGCACCCGGTCGGGCAATCTGGTGCGGGGCGTGTCCTTGATCGCCGCGACGCTTTGACTTTTGGTCCGCGAGGAGCTACCTAAATTCTTTTACGCTGAGTCCAAGGCTGGAGGTGCCTATGAGCGTTGCTGCCGACATGGAAGTCATGGCCCGTAAGGCCAAGGAAGCGTCCCGGGCCATGGCCGCCGCTTCCGGAGCGGCCAAGGACGCCTTTTTGGCGACGTTGGCCGAGCTGCTGACCACCCGCGCGGCCGACGTGCTGGCCGCCAACGCCGCCGACCTGGACAAGGCCCGGGCCGCCGGCATGGACGCCCCGCGCCTGGACCGGCTGACGCTCACCCCGGCCGGGATGGCGGCCATGGCCAAGGCCTGCCAGGAGATCATCAGCCTGCCCGATCCGGTGGGGGCCATCGAATCCATGCGCCCCCGGCCGAACGGCCTGCTCGTCGGGCGCATGCGGGTGCCGCTCGGCGTCATCTGCATGGTCTACGAGTCCCGGCCCAACGTCACCATCGACGCCGCCATCCTGTGCCTCAAGGCCGGCAACGCCGTGATCCTCAAGGGCGGTTCCGAGGCGCTGGCTTCCAATCTGGCCCTGGCCGCACTTTTGCGCGAGGCCCTGGCCGCAGCCAACCTGCCCGAGGACGCGGCCCAGCTCGTGCCGGTGGCCGACCGGGCCGCCGTGGCCGCCTTGTGCAAGCTCGACGAACTCATTGACGTCATGATCCCGCGCGGCGGCGAAGGGCTCATCCGGGCCGTGGTGTCCCAGGCCACCATGCCGGTGCTCAAGCACTACAAGGGCGTGTGCCATGCCTATGTGGACGCCGGCGCCGACGAA
>JBKICS010000153.1:0-10142 GCA_046567015.1 Acidobacteriota bacterium
AGCAGGGCGCTGGCCTCCGCCACGGCGGCGTCGGTTTCCCGATGCAGGCTCGGGCGGGTGGTGGCCAGGTCTGCCGGCTTCATGGTCAGCGGATGAAGCGGCGTACCACGGCGACGAGGCTGGCCGGTTCGAAGGGTTTGACCACCCAGCCCGAGGCTCCGGCGCTCACGGCCTGCTCGCGCAGGGTGCGTTGGGATTCGGTGGTCAGGACCAGGACAGGGGTGAAGCGCGTGTCCTGGCGGGCGCGCAACTGGCCGAGCAGCTCGATGCCGCCGATATTGGGCATGTTGATGTCGGTGATGACCAGATCGAAACCGCCGGAAACCTTGTCCAGGGCGTCGGCGCCGTCCACAGCCTCGACCACGTCGAAACCGGCCTGGCGCAAGGCGCTGGAAACCAGGGAACGCACGCTTTCTGAGTCGTCCACGGTCAAAATACGCTTTTCGGCCATTGCTGCTCCTTGCCGGACTTGCCTCGGAGACTTACCATAGCAGAAACTATGAAGCATCGAAACCCTTGGCAAGCCTCCCGGGCCGGCAACATGCCTTTCCCAGGGGCCTCTCGGTGATCGCGTCCGCGTCGCGTGGACAGGTCGGGTTCGGCTGTGCTATGCTTAGCGCCTTATACAACCCACGGGCCAAGCGGGCCCCATCCGTCCTCCGGAGGACTCCAGTTTGAACAGCTTCGCGAAAAATCTCATGCTCTGGGCGGCCATTTCCCTAGTCATGGTCGTCCTGTTCAATTTGTTCAACCAGCCCCAGACCCAAAGCGCCAAGCTTTCGTATTCCGAATTCATGCAGAAGGTGAATGCCGGCGACGTGGTTTCCGTCAAGATCCAGGGCAAAAAGATCACCGGCGTGGCCACGGGCGGGGGGAAATTCTTGACCTACGCCCCTGAGGATCCCACCCTGGTCAGTTCGCTCATGGCGAAAAAAATCGAGGTCATGGCCGAACCCGACGAGGAATCGCCCTGGTACATGACCCTGCTCGTGTCCTGGTTCCCCATGCTGCTTTTGGTTGGCGTCTGGATCTTTTTCATGCGCCAGATGCAGGGCGGCGGGGGACGGGCCATGAATTTCGGCCGGTCCCGGGCGCGCATGATCACCCAGGAACAGACCCGCATCACCTTTGAAGACGTGGCCGGCGTGGACGAGGCCAAGGAAGAACTCACCGAAATCGTGCAGTTTCTGTCCGATCCCAAGAAGTTCACCCGCCTGGGCGGGCGCATCCCCAAGGGCGTGCTGCTGGTCGGTTCGCCGGGCACGGGCAAGACCTTGCTGGCCCGGGCCGTGGCCGGCGAGGCCGGGGTGCCGTTTTTCTCCATCTCCGGTTCCGATTTCGTGGAAATGTTCGTGGGCGTCGGCGCGGCCCGGGTCCGCGACCTGTTCCTGCAGGGCAAGAAAAACGCCCCCTGCCTCATTTTCATCGACGAGATCGACGCCGTGGGCCGCCAGCGCGGCGCCGGGCTCGGCGGCGGCCATGACGAGCGCGAGCAGACCCTCAACCAGCTCCTGGTCGAGATGGACGGCTTCGAGTCCAATGAGGGCGTTATCCTCATCGCCGCCACCAACCGGCCCGACGTCCTCGATCCGGCCCTGCTGCGTCCCGGCCGCTTCGACCGGCAGGTCGTGGTGCCGACTCCGGACGTGCGCGGCCGCAAGCGTATCCTCGAAGTCCACACGAGGCGCTCGCCGCTTTCCCCCGACGTCCAGCTCGACGTCCTGGCCCGGGGCACGCCCGGCTTTTCCGGGGCCGATCTGGAAAACCTGGTCAACGAAGCCGCCCTGCAAGCCGCCAAGGTCAACAAGGACCGGGTCGACATGGCCGATTTCGAGCACGCCAAGGACAAGGTGCTCATGGGCAAGGAGCGCCGCAGCCTCATCCTCACCGACGAGGAAAAGCGCACCACCGCCTACCATGAGGCCGGCCACGCCCTGGTGGCCAAGACCCTGCCCGGCACCGATCCCATCCACAAGGTGTCCATCATCCCGCGCGGCATGGCTCTCGGCATCACCATGCAGCTGCCAACCGACGACCGGCACAACTATTCCCGCGACTTCCTGCAAAACAATCTGGCCATGCTCATGGGCGGCCGGGTGGCCGAGGAACTCGTGCTCAACCAGGTGACCACCGGGGCCGGCAACGACATCGACCGGGCCACCAACATGGCCCGCAAGATGGTCTGTTCCTGGGGCATGAGCGAAGTGCTCGGGCCGCTGTCCTACGGCGAGAGCGAAAACGAGATCTTTTTGGGCAAGGACCTGGTCCATCACAAGAACTTCAGCGAGGAGACCTCGCGCCAGATCGACGCCGAGGTTCGCAAGATCGTGGAGTCGGCCTATCGCCGGGCCCGGGGCATCCTGGAAGGCAACCGCGAGGCCCTGGAATCCATCGCCAAGGCCCTGCTCGAACGCGAGACCATCACCGGCGAGGAAATCGACAGCCTGTTGCGGGGGGAAACCCTGCCCCCTCCGGAAACCCCGGCCGGGACCACTGGCGGCGCGACCGGGGGCTCCGACGCCGCGACGCCGGGAACCGGGCCAGGAACCGCTTCTGGAACCGGCGACGCGGCCGCAGCGACCCAGGCCGCCGGGTCCAGTGACGAGTTCACCCTCGAACCCGACGACGCCAGGCCGGCGGACGACGCGTCGCCTTCCGCCGACGCCGCCCCCGGTCCGGGTCATGGCCGGTAACAGCCCAAGCCTCTGGCGTCTGGGAGACGGAAGGGAACTCGACTGCGCCGCCGACCGCATCGCCGGCATCGTCAACGTCACCCCGGACTCCTTTTACGACGGCGGCCGCCACGACACCGTGGCGGCCGCCGTCGCCCATGGTCTGCGCCTCGCCGAGGAGGGGGCCGACATCCTGGACGTGGGCGGCGAGTCCACCCGCCCCGGAGCGGCTCCGGTGGCGGACGCCGACGAGATCGCCCGGGTCGTGCCGGTCGTTGCCGGCCTGGCCGGCGCCTTGCCCGACGTTCCGCTGTCCGTTGACACCTACCGGGCCGGCTGCGCCCTGGCCGCCCTGGCCGCCGGCGCGGTCATCGTCAACGACGTGTCGGCTTGTTCCTTCGATCCCGGGCTGCTGGAGGTCGTGGCCGCGCGCCGGCCTGGCTACGTGCTCATGCACAGCCTGGGCCGGCCCGACGTCATGCAGCGAAGTCCCCGCTACGGCGACGTGGTGGAGGAAATCCTGGCTTTTTTCGAGGAAAAACTGGCCATGTTGACCCGGGCCGGGCTGCCCGAGGATCATGTGGTCCTGGATCCGGGCATCGGGTTCGGCAAGCTTCTCGAGCACAACCTGGCCATCCTGCGCCGCCTGGACCGGTTTGCGGTCCTTTGCCGGCCGCTGTATCTGGGCCTGTCCAACAAGTCCTTTCTGGGGGCGCTGCTCGACCTGCCCGTGGACCGGCGCGGGCCGGCCACCGCCGTGGCCTCGGCGCTGTGCGCCGCCAAGGGGGCGCGCCTGCACCGGGTCCACGACGTGGCCTCGGTCAAAACGGCCCTGCGCCTGGCCGCAAGCCTGGCCGCCTGATCCGGCCGCCGCCGCCGCAGGTTTCAAAACGCATGGCCACTATGGGAACTCTCTTCGACAACATCCACATCACCTGGCGCGAGCTCCTCGACATCGCCGCGGTCACCTTCATCTTCTACCGGGGGCTGCTGCTCATTCGCGGCACCCGGGCCGCCTCGGTGCTCCACGGGTTCCTGCTCATCCTGATCGTCTATTACATTTCCGGCGAATTCGGGCTCAACACCCTGCACTGGCTGCTCACCAACTTCCTGGGCTCGATCTTCCTGGTGATCATCATCCTGTTCCAGGCCGACATCCGCAAAGCCCTTTCCTCGGTGGGGGCGGGCGGGTTCTTCCGGTCGCGTGGACGCGAGGCCGTGTCCGAGGCGGCCATGGACGAGTGCATCCTGGCCGTGTTCCAGATGGCCCGCGCCCGCACCGGGGCGCTGATCGTTTTCGAGCGCCGGGTGCCGCTTGGCGACTGGATCCAGCGCGGCGTGGAGCTGGGGGCCCGGTCCAGCCGGGAACTGCTCGGCACCATCTTCTTCCCGGACACGCCGCTCCATGACGGGGCGGTCATCATTCAGGGCGACACCGTGGCCGCGGCCGGCTGCATCCTGCCGCTCATTGCCGGGGTGCCCCTGGACGCGAGCCTGGGCACCCGCCACCGGGCGGCTTTGGGCATCACCGAGGAAACCGATGCTTTGGCCGTGGTGGTCTCGGAGGAACGGGGCGTTGTGTCCGTGGCCGAGGGCGGCAAGCTGATTTCCCCGGTGGACGAGCTGACGCTGAAAAACATGCTCTGGAACGTGGCGGCCAAACGCGCATGAAACCGAACTGGCAATACCTTCTCCTGGCCTTGGCCATGGCGCTTTTCTGCTGGTATTTGGTCACCGGACGGGAAAAGGTCGATACCTGGATGACCATGCGGGTGGAGATGACCGGACTCCCCGAGGATCTCTACATCAAATCCGGCATGGTCGGCTCGGTGGACGTGCTCGTGCGCGGCCCGCGCGGGGTGGCCCGCAAGATCGACGACAGCCAGCTCGTCTATAACCTGCATCTCGGCAAGCTCGTGGTCGGCAAGAACATCGTTCTTTTCGAGACCAAGAACGTGCCCCTGCCCAAGGTGTATGAGGTGGTGGAGATCCGGCCCACCCGCATCGAGCTCGAAGTGGAGCGGCGGGCATCCAAGACCGTGCCGGTCAAGGTCATGTTGCGCGCCTCGCCCCCGGACGGGTACAGCATGTCCACGGCGCGGGCGGTGCCGGATTCGGTGCGTCTGACCGGCCCGGCCGGCAAGCTCGACAAGATCACGGAAATACGCACCCAGCCCGTGGCTCTGCCCCAGCCGCCCCCGGCCCGGTTCGACGACCGGGTGCCGCTCGACGTGCCTGAGGATCTGGAGGCGACGCCGCCGGCCGTGCAGGTGGTCATGAGCTTTGCCGCCCGGGAATCGGAGATCACCTTGCGCGCCCCGTTGACGATCAAAAAGCCCAAGGGCCGCGAAGTCGAGGTCTCGCCCCAGGCCGTGACGCTGCGCGTCAAGGGCCCGGCCGCCATTGTGGCGGACAAGGACTTTCCGGGGCTGGTCGAGGCCACCCTGGAGTTGAAGCCGGACATCGAAACGGGTAAGTATGAGGCGTCGTACCGGGTGAAGATGCCGCAAGGCTGCGAACTCATCGAGGCCAAGCCCGACAAGGTGTCGCTCACCGTAAAATAAGCCGGCGCGAACCGGCTGGAACAGGGAATGGACAACAAGTTATTTGGAACCGACGGTCTTCGCGGCAGAGTCAATACCTATCCCATGACGCCCGACGTGGTCATGCGTCTGGGGCTGTCCGCCGGCCTGCATTTTCACAATGGCGGCCGCCGCCACAAGGTCATCATCGGCAAGGACACGCGCCGCTCCGGCTATATCTACGAATACGCCCTGGCCTCGGGGTTTTGCGCCGCCGGCATGGACGTGTTCCTGGTCGGGCCGCTGCCGACCCCGGCCATCTCCTTTCTCACCCGGGACATGCGGGCCGACGTGGGCGTGGTGATCTCGGCCTCCCACAATCCCTCCTGCGACAATGGCATCAAGTTTTTCGACCACATGGGCTTTAAGCTCCCGGATGCCGTGGAAGCCGAAATCTCGGCTTCGGTGGACAGTTGCTCCCGGGACTGGAACCTGCCCGAACCGGACGCCGTGGGCCGAGCCTTCAAGCTCCAGGACAGCACCGGCCGCTACAACGTGTTCCTCAAAAATTCCGTGCCCCTGGACATCAACTTCGAGGGCATGAAAATCGTGCTCGACTGCGCCAACGGCGCGGCCTTCCGGGTGGCGCCGCTGGTCTTCGAGGAATTGGGGGCCGACGTCGTCAAGATCGGGGTGGAGCCCGACGGCACCAACATCAATCTGGGCGTGGGGTCGCTCTTTCCGGAGCAGGTGGCCCGGATGGTGGTGGAGACCGGGGCGGACATCGGCATCGCGCTTGACGGCGACGCGGACCGGGTGATCGTGGCCGACGAAAAGGGCCGCATCCTCGACGGCGATCAGATCATGGCCATCTGCGCCCTGGATTGCCTGGAACGCGGGGCCTTGCCGGGCAATCTGCTCGTGGCCACGGTCATGAGCAACATGGCCCTGGAAGTGTTCATGAACGAGCGCGGCGGCAGGCTTATGCGCACGCCGGTCGGCGACCGCTACGTGGTCGAGGCCATGCGGGCGCAGGGGGCGGTCCTTGGCGGCGAACAGTCAGGACATCTTATCTTCCTCGACCACAGCACTACCGGCGACGGCACCCTGGCCGCCTTGCAACTCATGAAGATCATGGTGCGCAAGGGCAAGCCCCTGTCCGAGCTGGCCACGCTGTTGGCTCCCTTTCCGCAAAAGCTCGTCAACGTGCCGGTGACCCGCAAGATTCCTTTCTGTGATGCGCCGGCCATCGAGGCGGCCGTGGCCGCCGCCGAAAAGCAGCTGGCCGGCCGGGGCCGGGTGCTGCTGCGCTATTCCGGCACCGAGTCCCTGGCCCGGGTCATGGTCGAGGCCGAGGACGCGGGGCTCGTGGAATCCCTGTGCGCCTGCCTGGCCGAAACCGTGGCCGAGGCCCTGCGTTAGGGCGCGGTTGCCGGGCCGTCTCTGGGAGTATGGTTGCCGCCGCCTCGGTACCCTCCGACCCTGCGCTAGGGCGCGGTCGTCGGAACCGTCTTTTGGGGCTGGACTTGTAAGTGCAAAGGATTTAACGTCGGTTGGTGATGCCGGGAGCCACGGAAACGGGTGCTGCCGGCATTATCGGGTTGGTCAACATCCGGACGGCCGGCGCGCGGGCGCGGTTCGCCGCCTCCGAAAAATACCGGGCAGTGCGCGCATTCAAGGAGAAGAGCATGGAAATCAAGAAGGTGGTCATTCCCGTCGCCGGATGGGGTACGCGGTCCTTGCCGGCCACGAAGAACATCCCCAAGGAAATGCTGCCCGTTTATAACAAACCCGTGGTGCAGTATGTGGTCGAAGAGGCCCAAGCCTCCGGCCTGCAGGATGTGGTCTTCGTCACCAACCGGAACAAGACCATCATCGAGGACCATTTCGACTACAACCTGACTCTTGAGGATCTGCTTTCCCGCACCGGGAAGACCGACATGCTCAAGATGGTCCGGGAAGTGGCCGAGATGGTCAACATCATCTCCGTGCGCCAGAAAAAGCAGCTGGGCCTGGGCCACGCCGTGCTGTGCGCCCGGGAGATCTGCAAGAACGATCCCTTTGCCGTCATGGTCGGCGACGACCTCATGTTCAGCATGGAGCCGGGCATCAAGCAGCTGCTCAGTGTCGCCCAGGCCGAACACATGCCGGTCATCGGCGTCATGGAAGTGCCACCGCATATGGTGTCGCGCTACGGCATCATCGACGGCGAGGAATTCGCCCCGGGTATGTATCGCGTGCGCGATCTCGTGGAAAAGCCCAAGGTCAACGAGGCTCCCTCGCGTCTGGCCATCGTCGGCCGCTATGTCCTGTTCCCGGACATCTTCTACCACCTGGAAAAGGTGACTCCGGGCCATGGCGGCGAGATCCAGCTCACCGACGCGCTCAAGGGCCTGGCCGGCAACAACCGCCTGCTCGCCGTCAAGATCCAGGGCCAGCGCTTCGACGCCGGCGACTGGGTGGATTACCTCACCGCCAACATCTATTTCGCCCTGCACGACGAGGTTCTGCGCGAGTCGCTGGTGCCCCGCCTGCGCGAACTGTTGCCCTTTGGGAGTTAGGCCGTTTCGCCTGCCCCGGCTCCCATCCATTGTTCTGTCGCGCCCGGGGGGATCGCCTCCCGGGCGTTCGTATTTGGGCCGGCGCGCCGGCCGGGACCGGGCCTGCCCGCGGTTCGCCGACAACCGGCCGCGCCGCCCCGGCCGTGAAGGGCCTCCCGCCGTATCGCCCAAGGACGCCAGCCTATGACCGCCGCCATTGCCGTGGCCCTGACCGCGCCACCCTATAGCGTGCTCACCTACGCCTTGCCGCCCCATTTCAGTCCGGCCGACTTTCCGGTGGGCCTGCGCCTGATCGTGCCCGTGGCCGGCTGGCTGCGCGCCGGGGTGGTCTGGGAGCGGGATGCGCCAAGGCCCGCCGGGGTGACCCTGCGCCCGGTGGTCTGGCCCCTGGAGCGGCTGCCGCTTTGCGACGCCAACTATCTCGCCCTGGTCAACACCCTGGCCAGCCGGCACATGGCCCCGGCCGGGCGCATCCTGGGGACGCTTCTGCCGCGCGGCCTGCGTACGGCCAAGGTGGTTTTCGAGTACGACGAGGCCGGCGTGCCCCGGTCCCTGACCGCCCTGGCCCTGTCGCGGAAAACGCCCGAGGAGCAGGCCCGGTTCGCTGCCGCCTGGCGGGCCGGAACCATGCGCTGCCGCCTGGACGCCGCCGCCCGCGATCCTTTGTGTTCCCTGGCCGCCGATCCGCCCTGGCCGGTGCGCCCGGGCGCGGCCAAGCAGATGGCCGTGCTCGACCTGCTGTGCGATCTGGGTCCGACCGCCCTGTCCGATCTCAAAAAACGCCTCGGTCCCGGCACCCTGCCCATCCTGCGCCGACTGTGCGGCCTGGGGCTCGTGCGCCTGGACGATGGCGGGGAGGCCTGTGCGCCGCCTGCCGCGCCGACTGTCGCGCCCTCGGAACTCCCGAACCTGACCGCCGAGCAGGAGGCCGCCCTGGCCGAGCTGGCCCCGGCCCTGGACCGGCCGGACGGCGCGGCCCGGCTGGTCTACGGCGTCACCGGCAGCGGCAAGACGCGCCTGTACCTGGAGCTGGTCCGGCTGACCCTGGCTAAGGGCCGGCAAGTGCTGCTGCTCGCCCCGGAAGTGGCCCTGGCCGCCAAGCTCCACCGGGCCGCCGTCCGGGCCTTTCCCCAGGCCTGCCCCGTGCTCTACCACGGCTACCAGCCGCCGGCGGCCCGGGAGCAGGCCTTTGTCCGGGCCGGGAGCGAGGGTGCCCCGGCCATCGTTGCCGGCACCCGCTCGGCTCTGCTCTTGCCCCTTGGCAACATCGGGCTCATCGTCCTTGACGAGGAGCACGACGGAGCCTTCAAGCAGGAGGACCGGCTGCCGTACCAGGCCAAGGAAGTGGCCTTTTTCCGGGCCAACCAGTCCGGGGCGCTGCTCGTGCTCGGCTCGGCCACCCCGGACATCAAGACCTTTTACGCCGCCAAGGCCGGCCAGGCCCCCATGGTGCGCCTGGCCAGCCGGGTGGGCGGCGGCGGGCTGCCGGCCATCGAGCTGGTGGACATGCGCGGGGCGGGAAAGCTCACGGCCGTGGCCGGCAACCGCGAAACCGGCGACCGCACCGGCGTGCTCACCGACCGGGCCGCCGCCGCCCTGGCCGAGACCGTGGCCGCCGGCGATCAGGCCATGATTCTGCTCAACCGCCGGGGCTACGCGCCGCTGCTCTATTGCCTCGACTGCGAGGCCCCGGTGCGCTGCCCGCGTTGCGAGCTGTCGCTCACCTTCCACAAGGACCGCGAGCGGCTGGTGTGCCACTACTGCGGCCTGGCCCGGCCCCATCCCTCGCCCTGTCCGACCTGCGGCGGGGCCAGCTTTCTGCCCATGGGCGTGGGGTCCGAGATGCTGGAGGAGCAGCTCGCCGGAGTGTTGCCGGCCGAAGCCCGGGTGGCCCGGCTCGACCGCGACGTGGCCCGGCGTCCCGAGCGGGCCGAGGCCATCCTGGCCGAATTCGCCTCGGGCCGGGCCCAGGTGCTGGTCGGCACCCAGATGCTCTCCAAGGGCCACCATTTTCCGGACGTGACCCTGGTCATTGCCGCCGACGCGGACCTCGGCCGCAACCTGCCGGATTACCGGGCCTCGGAACGCACCTTCCAGCTGCTCACCCAGGTGGCCGGCCGGGCCGGCCGGGGCGAACGGCCGGGGCGGGTGCTCATCCAGACCCGAATGCCCGACGATCCCTTCTTCGCCCACGTCGTGACCGGTGATTTCGAAGGCTTTTACGAATTGGAGCTTTCTCGGCGTCGCCGGTTGTGTTATCCGCCATTCACCCGTCTGGGGTTGGCCCGTTTGAGTTTTCCCCGGGAAGTGGAGGACGGTTTCGGTCTGGTGGCCGCCGTTGGCGAAGCCATGCGCCAGGCCGCCGCACCGCTGGGGGTGCGGGTGCT
>JBKICS010000154.1:0-6516 GCA_046567015.1 Acidobacteriota bacterium
TCCCTGTCGCAGCCCAAGGTGGTCTTTCTGCACGACAAGCACACCACGGCATTGGGCAAACAAAAGGACTTCTACAAAAAGGAATGCGGCACCTGCCACACCTCCGACAAGGACGGTGTGATGCAGCTCGGATTCATGCGCGACGGCGCGCCGGTCTCCGGGGAAAAACTGCGTGACGGCTTCCATGCCGGCTGCATCAGCTGCCACAAGGACATGGCGGCCGCCGGTCAGAAGAGCGGTCCCACCGACGTCCAGTGCAAAGGCTGCCACACCGCCACGCCTGACGTCGCGTCCAACTGGCAGCCCATCACCGTGGACAAGCGGCTGCACTTCCGCCACGCCGCCACCCAGGAAAAAGCCGACAACAAATGCGGTTCCTGTCACCACATTTACAGTGAGAAGGCCGGCAAGACCGTTCCCGCTCCCAAGCCGGAAGAAGTCCCCGGTTCCTGCTCCTACTGTCACGGCCCCGCCACCACCGTGGATGCCAAGCGCCAGCCCAAGGAGATTCGCTCCCTGCGCCTGGCCGCCGACGGCGAGTGCGTGACCTGCCACAAGGCCACCGCCGCCACCGGCAAGGACGTCCCCACCGGTCCCGTCACCTGCGCCGGCTGCCACGGCCCGCTGGACCAGCAGGCCATTGCTGAGACGTCGCTTAAGAAGGTGCCCCAGGGCGCTGATCTGCGCATCAAGCGCGGCCAGCCCGATTTCGCCATGGTGCGCCCGGCCGTGGCCGAGGAGCCGGTCATCGTGGACGGCAAGCCGGCGACGCCCTATGCCGGCATGCAGCCCGTGCCCTTTGACCACAAGACCCACGAAGCCAAAAACGAGACCTGCGTCTCCTGCCACCACGCCTCCCTGACCTCCTGCGCGGCCAAGTGCCACACGCCGGCCGGGAACGCCGAAGGCGGCTTCGTCACCCTGTCCGCGGCCATGCACAAGGTCGACGCGACCCAGAGCTGCGTCGGCTGCCACGCCGCCATCCAGAAAAAGCCCGAGTGCGCCGGCTGCCACGACTCCATGAAAAAGGGCGTGGGCGACGTCGGCCAGTGCGGCTCCTGCCACGTGACCCCCGAAGGCGACCTCAAGGACGCCGAAGCGGTCATGATGCGCAAGGTCGCAAGCCGGGACACCGCCCCGGCCGAGGCCGACCTGGCCAAGAAGCTGCTCGCCGGCAAGCGCGACGTCACGACCACCATCCCGGTGGGCGACATCCCCGAGACCGTGAAGATCGGCAGCCTGTCCAAGGACTTCGAGCCCTCGATCCTGCCCCACCGCAAGATCGTCGTGTCCATGCTCGAAGGCATGAAGGACAGCAAACTGGCCGGGGCCTTCCACGCCACCGACGTTGCCGTCTGCCAGGGCTGCCACCACAACAGCCCGGCTTCCGCCACGCCGCCCCATTGCGGCAACTGCCATCAGGCCGTGGAAACCACGACCGCCTCGGCGCGCCCGGCGCTGAGGGCCGCCTATCACAACCAGTGCATGGGTTGTCACAAGTCGATGGGCATCGAAGGCAAGGTGGTGGACAAGGGAGCGGACGCCAAGCCCGTGCCCGCGGCGACGGATTGTGCCGGCTGCCACAAGGAAAAGAAGAAATAGGACCCAAACCAGCAGAGGTCTCGCTACGATGAAACGAAGACACTTTCTGGGCTTGCTGGGCGCGGCCGGGGTGACCTTGGGCTCTGGCGTTTCCGCCAAAGCCGCCTCCAGCGCCGATATCAAGGGCCTGCCCAATGCCGGCGGCGTGCTGTTCGACGCCACGCGCTGCATTGGCTGCCGCAAATGCGAAGCGGCCTGCAACCAGGTCAATTCGCTGCCCGCACCGGCCAAGGCGTTCGATGATCTCACCGTGCTCGATGCGCCCCGCCGCACCGACGCCAAATCCTATACCGTCGTCAACAAGTACGTCACCGAGGCCGGCAAGCCGCCGGTCTTCCGCAAGATCCAGTGCAGCCACTGCATCGACCCGGCCTGTGCTTCGGCCTGCTTCGTGGCGGCGTTCAAGAAGATGGAAACCGGCGCGGTCGTCTACGACGAATCCGTTTGCGTCGGCTGCCGCTACTGCATGGTGGCCTGCCCGTTCAACATCCCGGCCTACGAATACGACAAGGCGTTTACCCCGCGCGTGATGAAGTGCACCATGTGCCACCCGCGCCTTCTGGAAGGCAAGCTGCCCGGCTGCGTCGAGGCCTGCCCCAAGGAAGCCTTGCTGTTCGGCAAGCGCCGGGAACTGCTCAACATCGCCTGGGACCGCATTGGCGGCAACCCCGGCCGCTATGTCGAGCATGTCTACGGCGAGCGCGAAATGGGCGGCACGAACTGGCTGACCATCGCGCCCAAGCCGTCCTTCGCCGCCCTTGGCATGAACGAGGGCCTGGGCACCGCCTCGGCTCCGGAGCTGACCTCCGGCGCCTTGGCCGCCGTGCCCGCCGTGGCCGGCATCTGGCCGGTGCTCCTGACCGGCCTGTACGCCATCAACAAGCGCAAGGACAAGATCGCCGAGGCCGAGAAGCAGGCCGCCGTGGCCGCGGCCATCGCCAAGGCCAGCGCCGACGCCGAAGCCAAGCTCTCAGAAGAGCTGGCCAAGGCCGAGGTCGCTAACAAACGGCGCATCGAGGTCGAGGTCAAAAAGGCCCTGGAAGCCGCCGCCACGGCCGCTGCCGCAGAAGGGGAGGATTCCTAATGTCGACGGAAAACGCCAAAAGCGGTTCGCTTTTCACGCCGTGGAACATCCTGGCCGGCATCATCCTGGCCGCCGGCATTGTCGTCACCATCATGCGCTTCACCATGGGCCTCGGCTCGGTCACCAACCTCTCGGACAACAATCCCTGGGGCATCTGGATCGGCTTTGACCTCCTGTGCGGCGTCGCCCTGGCCGCCGGCGGCTACACCACCTCGGCCGCCTGCTACATCTTCGGGTTCAAGCGCTTTCACGGCGCCGTGCGCCCGGCCATCCTGACCGCGTTCCTGGGCTACGCCCTGGTCGTTTTTGCCCTGAACTACGACGTGGGCCGGCCCTGGCGGCTGCCTTATCCGATCTTCTACCAGCAGGGCACCACGTCCATCCTGTTCGAAGTGGGCCTTTGCGTGTTCATCTACCTGACGGTGCTTTTCCTCGAATACCTGCCGGCCGCCCTGGAATGGAAGCGGGGATTCGACAAGTACCGGGGCATCCTGATCAAGGCCACCATGGTCCTGACCATCCTCGGCGTCATCCTTTCGACCCTGCACCAGAGCTCGCTCGGCGCGCTGTATCTCATCGCCCCGTCCAAGCTGCATCCCCTGTGGTACACCCCGTACCTGCCGGTGATGTTTTTCATGTCGAGCATGTTCGCCGGCCTGTCCATGGTGATCTTCGAAGGCACCATCTCCCACAAGCACTTCCATCATAAGATGGACGAAGAGTACAACGGCGGCTACGAAGACCTCCAGCTGGCCTTCTCCAAGGCGGCCGCCTGGATCATGGCCGGCTACCTGGCCATGAAGGTCTTCGGCCTGTCCATGGACAACCGCTGGCAGTACCTGGGCACCGGCTACGGCGTGTGGTGGCTCACCGAGGTCTTCGGCTTCGTGGCCCTGCCCTGCTACTGCTACGCCGTGGCCTACCGCGACCGCAATTTGAAGCTGGCCCGCATCGCCGCGCCCTGGACGGTGCTTGGCATCGTGCTCAACCGCTTCAACATCAGCCTGGTGGCCTTCAACTGGCAGTTGCCGAGCGTGGAACGCTACTTCCCGAGCGCGGGCGAAATCATCATCTCGCTGTTCGTGGTCACCATCGGCATCATCGCCTTCCGTTTCATCGTCACCCGGATGCCGATCTTCTACGTCCATCCGGCCTACAAAGACTCCTCGCACTAGGATAGGGGAAATACGCCATGTTCAATACGCTGCAAGATCTGATGCTGCACAACAAGAGCATCACCTATGTACTCATGGGCGTCGTGCTGATCTGCTTTGTCGGATTCTGGCACTTCCTCACGGACAAGGAAGAGCGTAAACGCCGCTACTAGGCCGATCGGACCGCGATCGCCAAGGAGAACACCATGTATGCATTCCTGACGGGTCCGATGCTGTGGCTGTCATTCGCCATATGCATCCTCGGCTGCGCCTGGCGCGTCTACAAATACGTCAAGGGCCTCAGCTGGCAGCTCGACCGTGTGCCCTACGGCAAGTACCCGGACCTGGCCCTCAAGGGGGCGCTCAAGTCCATCTTCCATTGGCTCATCCCGTTCGCCTCCTGCAGCTGGCAGGCCAAGCCGGTCTTTGCCGCGGCCTTCTTCCTGCTGCACATCGGCCTGGTCATCGTGCCGCTGTTCCTGTTCGCCCACGTCATGATCGTGGCCGAGCGCTTCGGCGTCTCCTGGCCGACCATGCCCAACGGCCTGGCCGACGTCCTGACCATCCTGTCCATCGCGGCCGGCGTGTTCATCCTGCTGCGCCGCTTCGCCCTAAGCGAAGTGCGCATCATCACCACCCGCCACGACCTCATGATCATGGCCATAAGCCTCGCCCCCCTGGTCACCGGCTTCGTGGCCGCCCACCAGGCCGGCGAAGGCAACGGCTGGCTTTTGGCCCATATCGTCACCGGCGAAATCTGGCTCATCGCCGTGCCGTTCACCAAGCTGTCCCACGCGGTGCTGTTCTTCTGTTCCCGGGCCCAGATCGGGATCGATTTCGGCGTCAAGCGCGGCGGCCAGCGCGGCAGCGGCATCGTCTGGTAAACCGGCCGGCGGGACATCGCCAAGGAGTGAAACGTCATGCCTGAAGGGATTTATTGCAACAAGAAGCCGATCAATACGGAGGAGGACCTCAAGGCCCTGCTCTCCGACACGCGCGGCACGAAATACTACGAGGAAATGCTGTCGCTGGAAGTGGACCGCGAAAAACTGTGGGCCACCATCCAGAAAACCTGCAAATCGCGCACTCAGACCTGGCTCGACATCTGCGCCCGCTGCGGTCTGTGCGCCGACTCCTGCTTCTTGTACCTGGTCAACGACTGCAAGCCCGAGCAAGTGCCGTCGTACAAGATCCAGTCCACCCTGGGCGAGATGGTTCGCCGCAAGGGCGACGTGGACAATGCATTCATGCGCCACGCCATGGAAGTGGCCTGGTCGCAGTGCACCTGCTGCAACCGCTGCGCCATGTACTGCCCCCACGGCATCGATATGGGCGTCATGATGGGCTACACCCGCGGCTTGCTCTATTCCCAGGGATTCGTGCCCTGGGAACTGAAGATCGGCGCGGGCATGCACCGCGTCTACCGCGCCCAGATGGACGTCACCACCGAGGACTGGGTGGAGACCTGCGAATGGATGGCCGAGGAGCAGCAGGACGATTGGCCGGGTCTTGAGATCCCCGTCGACAAGGAAGACGCGGACATCATGTACACCTGCAACGCCCGCGAGCCCAAGCACTATCCCGAGGATCTGGCCGAGGCGGCCATCCTGTTCCACATCGCAGGCGAGAACTGGACCGTGCCCAGCGAAGGTTGGGAACAGACCAGCCTGTCCATGTTCGCCGGCGACTGGGAAGCCTGCAAGTTGCAAGTGGAAAACGTCTACGCCGCCATTGACCGCTTAAAGCCCAAACGGGTCATCGGCACGGAATGCGGCCACGCCCACCGGGCCACGGTCATCGAAGGCCCGTACTGGGCCGGCCGTCCCGACGGCCAGCCGCCCGCGCCCTACATCCACTACGTCCAGTGGGTGGCCGAGGCGCTGCGCACCGGCAAGCTCAAGATCGACCCGGCCAAGCGGATCAAGCAGACCGTCACCTACCAGGACTCCTGCAACTACATCCGCAACTGGGGCCTGGCCGAGACCGCCCGCGAGATCCTGTCCTACCTGGTGGAGCCGGGCTATCTCGTTGAAATGACGCCCAACAAAGAGCATAACTACTGCTGCGGCGGCGGCGGCGGATTCAACGGCATCGGCAAGTTTCGGCCCCAGCGCAACAAGGCGCTTCTCACCAAGCGCGACCAGATCGTGGCCACCGGGGCCAAGCTGGTCATCGCGCCGTGCCACAACTGCTGGGACGCCATCCGCGACCTCGAGGAAGAGTACCACATCCATATCGACTGGTCGTTCCTCAAGCCCTTGCTGCTCAAGATGGTCATCATCCCGGACCACTTGAAACCCCAGGACGAAGAGGGCGACGAGGAATAGGACGAGGTGCGCTTGTGTACGCAACCTCCACCTCTAACATGAAATAGGGGTTTGGAATGTTTGAAAAGATACTCTTTGCGACCACCGGTTCGCCAGAGTGCGATAGTGCCGCTCGCGTGGCCTTCGACATGGCCCGCCAATACGGCTCCAAGCTGACGTTGTTCCATGTGCTCGGCATCCCGGGCAAGGGCGACAGCAATGTGGTCATCGACATCCGCAGCGGCGAGGAAGTCGACGTTGACGCCGAATACCTCGAAGGCGTGGCCGAAGAACTGCGCACCACCTACGCCAAGCAGCTCGAAGGCCTGCCCGGCGTCGAGATCGAAGTGGGCGTGGGCGTTCCTTCGCG
>JBKICS010000155.1:0-20251 GCA_046567015.1 Acidobacteriota bacterium
AAAACGCTTCGGCGCGGCCTGGTCCAAGGGCGAAACGGTCATTGCCTCCATCGGTCAGGGCTACGTGCTGACCTCGCCCCTGCAGATCAGCCGCTACCTGTCGGCCTTGGTCAACGGCGGCAAGCTCATGAAACCCGAGCTGGTCCAGACCGAGGCCCCGCGCCTGGACGCCACGTTGCCGGTCAAGGACAGCGACCGCCAGATCATTCTCGACGCCATGGTGACCACGGTGGAGCAGGGGACGGGCAAGTCCCTGCTGCGCTCCGACGTGGTCACCGGGGCCAAGACCGGCACGGCGCAAGTGGTCAAGCTCATAAACGCCGACGTGCGCCAGAAGACCGCCCAGATGCCCTACGAGCAGCGCGACCACGCCTGGGTGGCGAGCTGGGGCCGCAAGGACGGCAAGACCTACGTGGTGGTCTGCCTGGTCGAGCACGGCGGCCACGGCGGCGAGGTCAGCGGTCCCATTGTGCGCAAGGTCTACGAACAGCTGTTCGGCCCGGCTCCGGCCCGGTCTTCCCGGTCGGCCGCCCCGGCCGCGCCGGCGGCTGCGGCGCCGACGACGGACCCGGCCGACGTCGGCGACTAGCCTGTATCCAGCCCGGGAACGGGGAACGCATGCCCTTTGACAGACGACTGATCTTTTGCGTGAACTGGCCGCTTCTGGGCCTGACGGCGCTGCTGTTCGGCGTGGGAGTGCTCAACCTCTACTCCGCCAGCGGCTTTCGCATGGGCGATGAGCTGTCGATGCAGCCCTTTTACAACAAGCAGCTCATCTGGGGCCTGGCCGGCCTGTTTTGCATGCTGGCCATGGTGGTGTTCGACTACAAGTACCTGTCCACCATCGCCTGGCCGCTCATGATCGCCATGACCGTCATGCTGGTGCTGGTGCTGATCCTGGGCAAGACCGTGTCCGGGGCCAAACGCTGGCTGCCCATTGCCGGCTATTCCTTCCAGCCAAGCGAGGTCGCCAAGATCGCCATGCTGCTTTTGGCGGCCAAGATCCTGTCCAAACGCTCCGAGCGCCTGGGCTGGCTGGATCTGGCCGGCATTTTGGCCGTGTCGCTGCCCGTGGCCGGGCTCATCATCGTCGAGCCGGACCTGGGCACGGGCCTTAACGTCCTGCTGCTGGTGGCCGGCCTGATCCTGTACCGGGGTCTGACCGCGCCGGTCTTCAAGACCCTGGCCATCGCCGGGCCGATCCTCATCCCGTGCGGCTGGTTTTTCCTCAAACCCTACCAGAAGGGGCGCATCCTGACCCTTTTCGATCCCCAGCGCGACCCGCTGGGGGCCGGCTACCACATCATCCAGTCCCAGATCGCCATCGGTTCGGGCCAGATGTGGGGCAAGGGCTTTCTGGAGGGGACCCAGAGCCAGTTGCGCTATCTTCCGGAAAAACACACCGACTTTGCCGTGGCCGTGTTCGCCGAGGAGTGGGGCTTTATCGGCGGCATCGTGCTGCTGACCCTTTTTTGCCTGTTTTTGCTGCAATTTTATTCCACGGCCAAAAACGCCAAGGACCGCTTCGGCAGCTATCTGGCGGCGGGCGTATTCTTCTATTTCTTCTGGCAAATCCTCATCAATATGGGTATGGTGCTCGGCATCATGCCGGTCGTTGGCATCCCCCTGCCGTTTATCAGCTACGGGGGCAGCGCCACCTTCGTGAATTTCACCCTCGTGGGCATCGTCGTCAACGTTTCCATGCGGCGCTACCTCTTCAAAAAGAACTAGCGCGGCGGGACCTTGCGGCAAACGGGGCGGGATACGCGCCGGCGGTCGGAGGGTTTTTTGGGCAAACACGACATCAACGCCTTTCTGGGGGCCGGCACGTCTTTTGTCGGACGGCTGGCCTTTGGCGGCGTGGTGCGCATCGACGGCGAGTTCGAGGGCGAAATCGTTTCCGCAGGAACCCTGGTGGTGGGCAGGCAAGCCCGGGTGGCCGGGCGCGTCGCGGTGGGGCGGCTGGTGTGCGACGGCTTCGTGGCCGCCGAGGTGGCCGCGACGGCATCGGTGACCGTGCACGCCCGGGGGCGTCTGGTCGGTTCGGTGCGCACGCCGTCGTTGGTCGTTGACGAGGGCGGATGCCTGGACGGCCTGGTGTCCATGGGCGGGGACGAGGCTTCGACGGAGCCGGCGGCCCTGGCCGAAGGGACTTCGCCCAAATCTTCACAAAAGCCGGATCCCGAGGCGTAGCGCGGGTTAACGCGTCCTGGCGCGTTACGGTTTTTGGCAAAAAGGGCTGGACAGGCCGGCCCAAATCGGCTACAGCCGCTTGCTGACTTTGCAAAAATTTTCACAACCTCCCGGAGGGCGCCGATGATTGACTTAAACGCCACGTTTTTTGTCCAGCTCGTCAATTTTGTGCTCATCCTGATCCTGCTCAACGTCATTCTCATCGGGCCCATCCGTCGGGTGCTCAAAAAGCGGGCTGAATTCGTCGCCTCCCAGATGGAAGGCATCGAGTCCTTCGCCTCCTCGGCCGATACCAAGCTCAAGGATTACGAGGCGGCGTTGGATGCGGCTCGCGTGGCCGCCACGGCCGGCCGCATGGCCATGAAGGCCGAGGGGCAGGCCAAGGAAAAGGAACTGCTTGAGGCTGCCGGCGCTGCCGCGGTCGCCACGGTGCAGGCGGCCAAGGCGGAGATTGCCTCGCAGTCCGCTACGGCGAAAAAGGCCCTCGAGGCCAAGGTGTCGGGGTTGGCTTCCAAGGCCGTGGCCAGGGTGCTGGCGGCTTAAGGCCTGCGGATTTTCGTGGATTTCTCAAGGAAAGGGAGGGTTCAATTGAAAAGGCTCCACCTGAAAAGGCTCCACCTCATCGTCGCTGTGGCGCTCGTTCTTGGCATGGCTGCGCTGGCCTATGCCTCCGGCGACGCCGAGAGCGGCGCTGAGGCGGCGCACCACGGCCTGAACTGGAAGGATTTCCTGTTCCGCGTGGTCAACTTCGTGCTGGTGTTCGGCGTCATCGCCAAGCTGGCCGGAAAAAAGATGGTCGGTTTTTTCCGGGGACGCGGCGAAGCCATTGAGAACCAGCTGGCCGACCTCGACGCCCGCAAGGCCGATGCCGCCAAGCGCCTCGGCGAGATCGAGGCCTCCATCAGCGACCTGGCCGCCGAGAAGGCCCGCATCGAGGCCGAGTATCGCAGCCAGGGCGAGGCGCTGCGCGATTCCATCATCGCCGCCGCCGAGGCCAAGGCCGTCCAGATCAAGGAGCAGGCTGCCTCCGCCGCCGCCGCCGAGGCTCGGGTGGCCACTCAGGAACTTCGCGCCCAGTTGGCCGACGCCGTGATTGCCGCGGCCAAGGCTTCGCTGGAAAAGAAGCTGACCGCCAAGGACCAGGACAAGCTCGTGGATGAATACTTAACCAAGGTGGTGTTCAATTGACCGGCAACATCGTCGCGCGCCGTTACGCCAAGGCGCTCTTCGCGCTGGCCAAAAAGGCCGGCAAGAAGGCTCCGGCGGAATACGGCAAGGATCTGGAGGCGTTTGCTTCCGTCCTTGAGGGGTCTCCGGATCTGCTTAAGGTGTTTGCCAACCCCATCATCAGCGCCGATGTGAAGAAAGCGGTGCTGTCCGGGGTGGTCGGCAAGCTGTCCCTTAAGCCTGTGGTCATAAACTTCCTGTCGCTTCTGGCTGACAAGGAACGCCTGCCCTTCGTGCTGGAAGTGTCCGCCTACTACCGGACCCTCCTGGACGAATCGGAAGGCGTCATGCGCGGGCAGCTGCTCACCGCCTTTGCCCTTGCCGACGCTCGCCAGGATCAAATCAAAGCCAAGCTTGAGAAGCAGTCCGGCAAGAAGCTGGTGCTGTCTTTTGCCGTCGACCCCGCCATCATCGGCGGCGTGGTCCTCAAGGTCGGCGACAAGGTGTTGGACGCGAGCCTTCGCGCCCAACTTGAAATATTGAAAGAACAAATCAAGAGGGGTGAGTAGGGCCATGCAAATCAAAGCGGAAGAGATCAGCCAGATCATCGAACAGCAGATTCAGCACTACGAGTCTCGCGTCGAGATGAGCGAGACTGGCACTGTGCTGTCCGTCGGCGACCAGATTGCCCGCGTCTACGGCGTCCAGAACGCCATGGCCATGGAGCTTTTGGAATTCCCGGGCGGCATCATGGGTCTGGTGCTCAACCTGGAAGAGGACAACGTCGGTGTGGCCCTTCTCGGTGAAGACACCCACATCAAGGAAGGCGACCCGGTCAAGCGCACCGGCAAGATCTTCTCGGTGCCCGTCGGCGACGCCGTCACCGGCCGCGTCATCGATCCCCTGGGACAGCCCATCGACGGCCTCGGCCCCATCGACGCCAAGGAAACCCGTAACGTCGAAATCAAGGCCCCCGGCATCATCGCCCGTAAGTCGGTCCATGAGCCCATGTACACGGGCCTTAAGGCCGTCGACGCCATGACCCCCATCGGTCGCGGCCAGCGCGAACTGATCATCGGCGACCGTCAGACCGGCAAGACCGCCGTCTGCATCGACGCCATCCTGGCCCAGAAGGGACAGGGCGTGTTCTGCTTCTACGTCGCCATCGGCCAGAAGAAGTCCACGGTGGCCCTGGTTGCCGAGACCCTGCGTCGCTACGGCGCCATGGAATACACCACCATCATCTCGGCCACCGCTTCCGAGCCGGCCTCGCTGCAGTTCATGGCCGCCTACTCCGGCTGCACCATGGCGGAATACCACCGCGACAGCGGTCGTCACGCCCTGATCATTTATGACGATCTTTCCAAGCAGGCCGTCAGCTACCGCCAGATGTCCCTGCTGCTTCGTCGTCCTCCCGGACGTGAGGCCTACCCCGGCGACGTTTTCTACCTCCACTCCCGTCTGCTGGAGCGCGCCGCCAAATTGTCCGACGCCCTGGGAGCCGGCTCCCTGACCGCCCTGCCCATCATCGAGACCCAGGCGGGCGACGTGTCGGCCTACATCCCGACCAACGTCATCTCCATCACCGACGGACAGGTCTACCTCGAGCCCAACCTGTTCAACGCCGGTATCCGTCCGGCCATCAACGTCGGTCTGTCGGTCTCCCGCGTCGGCGGCGCCGCCCAGGTCAAGGCCATGAAGCAGGTCGCCGGCACGCTGCGCCTCGACCTCGCCCAGTACCGCGAACTGGCCGCGTTTGCCCAGTTCGGTTCCGACCTGGACAAGGGCACCCAGCTCAAGCTCAATCGCGGCATGCGCATGGTGGAACTGCTCAAGCAGCCCCAGTACAAGCCCATGAGCGTGGCCGAGCAGGTCATCTCCCTGTTCGCCGGCACCCGCGGCTTCATGGACGATGTGCCGGTCGAGTCCGTGCGCAAGTTCGAGGAAGGCCTGCAGGAGTACTTTGCCAACGCCAAGAGCGACATCCTGAACGAGATTCGGGACAAGAAGGCGCTCGACGACGGCCTTATCGCCAAGCTTGGCGCGGCCATCGACGAGTTCAAAAAGGGCTTCAAGGCCTAGGCGTCGCGTTCAAAAACCATGAAGGGTTTTTGGAAAGAGGCGGCTGCATGCGGCCGCCGCGCAACGCTGACACAGGCCTAAAGGGGGAGCCATGCCTGCGCTCAAAGACGTCAAGAACAAGATCAACGGGGTCAAAAAGACCAAGCAGATCACCAAGGCCATGAACATGGTGGCCTCGGCAAAGCTGCGCCACGCCCAGTCGCGCATCGAGCGGTTCCGCCCCTACGCCGACAAGTTCTACGAGATGCTCGGAGAACTGGCCAAGGGAGCCGACTCCTCGGTCCATCCGCTGCTGGAGGCTCGCGAGGAAGTGAAGACCGTCCTTATGGTCGTCATCACCTCGGATCGCGGTCTGTGCGGCGCTTTCAACAACAACATCATCCAGGCGGCCTCCAGGGTCGCCCGGGCCAAGGCCGCCGAAGGCAAGACCGTCAAGATCATGTGCGTCGGCCGCAAGGCCCGCGACAGCTTCCGTCGTACCGACTTCGAGATCGTGGCCGCCTATGTCAACGAAATGGCTGCCTTCGACTTCTCCCTGGCCACCCGCATCGGCGCCGAGGTCATCGGCGGCTATGTCGGCGGCGCCTACGACGAAGTGATCATGGCCTTTGGCAAGTTCATCAGCCTTGCCCGTCAGGAACCGACGCTTTTGCCCGTGCTGCCCCTTTCCCCCGCCGCTGCCGGCGAGGCCAAGGAGGACGTCGGAGCCAAGGCCGAGTACATCTACGAACCGTCTGTGGAAGGCTTGCTTGCCGAGCTCTTGCCCCGGTTCATCAATGTCCAGATCTACCGCGGGCTGCTTGACACCTCGGCCAGCGAGCACGCCGCCCGTATGCGATCCATGGACAATGCTACCAGGAACTGCGACGACCTCGTCAGCTCGCTTACCCTGGTCTATAACAAGGCCCGGCAAACGGCCATTACCAAGGAACTGATGGACATCGTCGGCGGTTCCGAAGCACTCAAGGGATAACCAAGGGGGCATCATACAATGAGCGCGACAAGCGGAAATGTCGGAAAAATCGTGCAGGTCATCGGCGCCGTTATCGACGTCGAATTTCCCGAGGGCAAACTGCCGAATATCTTGAATGCCCTCGACATCAAGAACGTTAACAACGAATTCGCCACCGACCTCGTGGTCGAAGTGGCCCAGCACCTCGGCGACAACGTCGTGCGCTGCATCGCCATGGACTCCACCGACGGTCTGGTGCGCGGCATGGCTGCCGTCGACACCGGCGCGGCCATCCGCGTCCCGGTCGGCAAGGCCGCCCTTGGCCGCATCCTGAACGTCGTCGGCCGTCCCGTGGACGAAATGGGCCCGGTTGACGCCGCTGCCATGTGGCCGATCCACCGCTCGGCTCCGGCCTTCGTGGATCAGTCCACCAGCATCCAGCTGCTCGAAACCGGCATCAAGGTCATCGACTTGCTCATCCCCTTCCCCAAGGGCGGCAAGCTCGGCCTGTTCGGCGGCGCCGGCGTCGGCAAGACCGTCGTTCTCATGGAACTCATCAACAACATCGCCAAGCACCACGGCGGTCTGTCCGTGTTCGCCGGCGTCGGTGAGCGTACCCGTGAAGGCAACGACCTGTACAACGAGTTCAAGGAAGCCGACATCCTGGGCAAGGCCTCACTTGTTTACGGCCAGATGAACGAGCCTCCGGGAGCCCGCGCCCGCGTCGCCCTGACCGCGCTGACCTGCGCCGAGTACTTTCGCGACGAGGAAGGCCAGGACGTGTTGCTGTTTATCGACAACATCTTCCGGTTCACCCAGGCCGGCTCCGAAGTGTCCGCCCTTCTGGGCCGCATGCCTTCCGCGGTCGGTTACCAGCCGACCCTTGGCACCGACCTCGGTGGCCTGCAGGAACGCATCACCTCCACCACCAAGGGCTCCATCACCTCGGTCCAGGCCGTTTACGTGCCCGCCGATGACTTGACCGACCCCGCGCCGGCCACCACGTTCTCCCACTTGGACGGCACGCTGGTTCTTTCGCGTCAGATCGCCGAGCTCGGCATCTACCCCGCGGTTGACCCGCTCGACTCCACGTCGCGCATCCTGGACCCGCTGGTCCTTGGCGCCGAGCACTACGCCACGGCCCGCGAAGTGCAGTCGAGCCTGCAGAAGTACAAGGATCTCCAGGACATCATCGCCATTCTCGGTATGGACGAACTGTCCGACGAGGATAAGCTGGTCGTTGCCCGCGCCCGTAAGATCCAGCGCTTCCTGTCGCAGCCCTTCTTCGTTGCCGCCCAGTTCACCGGCAAGGAAGGCCGCTACGTGAAGCTCGAGGACACCATCAAGGGCTTCCGTGCCATCATCGACGGCAAGCACGATGACATCCCCGAAGGCGCCTTCTACATGGTCGGCGACATCAACGAGGCCGTTGAAAACGCCAAGAAAGGATAACGATCATGGCCCAACTCCGCCTTGAAATCGTCACCCCGGACAAGCTGGTCTTGTCCCAGGATGTTGACTACGTGGGCGCTCCGGGTCTGCTCGGTGAGTTCGGCGTCATGGCCAACCACATCCCGTTTCTGTCGGCCCTTGGGATCGGCAGCCTGATGTACAAGATCGGCGGCAAGGCGAATTACGTCTTCATCGCCGGCGGGTTTGCCGAAGTGTCCGGGAACAAGATCACCATCCTGGCTGAAGTGGCCGAACGTCCTGAGGACATTGACATCGAACGCGCCCGCCGCGCCCAGGAACGGGCCAAGCAGCGTGTCGAACGCGAACGGGATAAGGTCGACTTCGCCCGGGCCCAGGCCGCCATTCAGCGTGCCATGTACCGGATGCGCGTGCGTGAAAACGCCGTGTCCACGGGTGCCTCTATCCACTAAGCGTCTTGTTGACCTGCCTCATAAAGGCGGCCCCTTCCGGGGCCGCCTTTTTTTTGAGGGCCGGGGAAGCGGCTTCGGTTGGTTGCTGCGGCCTTGCCGGAAGTGCCGTCCGTCTTAAGCGTATCGCGCAGGGAATTCCTTGAGTGGCCGTATTGCCGCACTTTTCGGCGTGTGTGTCGCGCACCCTGCGGCGAATTCTCCGTGAAATCGCGGGCCTCCCCACCGAGTTGGAAGCGGCCAGGGTTCCCGCCGGATGCCATGGCGCAGGGGTCTGGCGCATTGTCGGAGCAGGGCTGTTTCTGGTAAGGATGGGCCTGGGCACGCTGCACACTTTTCCCAAGGACAGGACATGGCCAGGACCTTTACGCTTGAAATCGTGACGCCGGACCGGCTGGTGCTGCACAAGACCGTGGAATCGGTCACGGCCACCGGCATTGCCGGCGAATTCACCGCCCTGCCGCTGCACGTCCCCTTCCTTTCGGCTCTGAGCGTGGGCTCGTTGAGCTACCGGGTAAATGGCAAACTGGATTATGCCTTCGTGGCCGGCGGCTTCGCCGAGGTTGCCCCGGACAAGGTGCTGATCCTGGCCGAGGCCGCCGAACTGCCAGAGGAAATCGACATCGACCGGGCGCGCAAGGCCCGGCAGCGCGCCGAGGCGCGCCTTGAGGCGCTGCGCCATGAGCGGGTGGAAGACGCCCGGGCCAAGGCGGCCCTGCAACGGGCCTTGGCGCGCCTGAAGCTTCATGCCGTGGCCGGCAGTCCGACCCTGGCGCGCTCCGGAGTTCGCTCCTGACCACGCGCCTTCCCTGAATCGATTCTGTTCCGGACCGGCGCGGGCTGTTGTTGGCCGCACCGGCGGGATCAAGCATTTTTCACGGAGCGGAGAAACGCTATGACCCAGCGCATCGGCGCGTTGGCCCTGGCCGCCGGCAAGGGCACCCGTATGAAAAGCGACGCCCCCAAGGTGCTCAAGACCCTGCTTGGCAAACCCATGCTCTGGTATGTGGAGCAGGTGCTGGCGGATCTTTGCGGCGACGCTGTGTACACCGTGATCGGCCACCGGGCCGCTTCTGTGACCGCCGCCTTTCCCGAACTGGCGGGGCGGTGCGTCGAGCAGACCGAGCAGCTCGGCACCGGCCATGCCCTGACTACGGCCTGGCCGGCCCTGGACGCGGCCGGGCTGACCCACGTCCTCGTGGTCAACGGCGATGCGCCGCTGGTGACCGCCGCGAGCCTGCGCGCCTTTTGCGACGAAGCCCTGGCCGCCCAGGCTGACGTGGCTTTCGTAAGCATTGAGTTGCCCCAGGTCGGCTCCTATGGCCGGGTGGTGCGCCGGGGCGCGTCCGTGTCCATTGTCGAAGCCAGGGATTTCGTCGCCGCCCAGCATGGACCGGCCACGGGCGAGATCAACGCCGGGGTCTATCTGCTGCGCCTTGCAGCCGTGGCCCCGCTTCTGGACAGGCTCTCCAACGCCAACAACAGCGGCGAATACTACATCACCGACCTGGTGGGCCTGGCCGGGGCAGCCGGCCTGCGGGCCCTGGCCGTCAACCGGGGCGGCGACGAGGGCTATCTCGGCATCAACAGCCCGCGCGAATTGATCGCGGCCGAGGAAATCCTGCGCCGGCGCATTGTTGACGCCCATCTGGACAACGCGGTTGTGGTGCGCGCCCCCGAGAGCGTGCGCATCGGCCCGGAGGTGACCGTGGCCCCAGGCGTGGAGCTGTGCGGACCGCTGGAACTCTATGGCGCGACCGCAATCGCTTCCGGGGCCAGCCTTTCCTCCCACTGCGTGGTCACCGACTCCGTCATCGGCGAAAACGCCGTGGTCCACAGCTTCAGCCATCTGGAAAAGGCCCGGGTGGACGCCGCCTGCCAGGTCGGCCCCTATGCCCGGCTGCGCCCCGGGGCGATCATGGAAGAGGGCTCCCGGGTCGGCAATTTCGTGGAAATGAAAAAGGCCGTGCTTGGTCCCGGGGCCAAGGCCGGCCACCTCAGCTACCTCGGCGACGCCGTCATCGGCGCCGGAACCAACATCGGCGCCGGCACCATCACCTGCAATTACGACGGGGTGCGCAAGCATCAAACCGTCATCGGCCAGCGGGTGTTCATCGGTTCCAACAGCGCCCTGGTGGCCCCGGTGACAATCGGCGCGGACGCCCTTGTCGGGGCCGGTTCCGTGATTACGTCTGATGTGCCCGACGGCATGCTGGCCCTGGGGCGCGGCAGACAGGTGATCAAGCCCCGGAAGTGAGGCGGCTGCTTGCTTTTGCGGGAAAATAAGGCTAGCACGAAGGCATGGATATTTTCGACGCCTTGGAACAACGGGTCGAACAGCTCGTAGCCCGCAAGAAGGCCTTGGAAGAAGAAAATGCGGCGCTTCGGGCCGATCTGGCCAGATTTGCTGAGGAGAAAAAGGCGGTCGCCGAGCGGATAGACGGCCTCATGGAAAAGCTTCAGGAGGAGCTTGCACCCTAACACTCCGACCAGCCTTGCGGCTGGCGGGGAACCTTCGGTCCAGCGATGCCCAGTTATACTTTGTCCATCTTGGGCATAGACCTGTCCTTTAAGACAGATGCCGGATCGGAGCGCGTAAGTGCCGCCAAGGAATTGGTGGAGCAACGATATAACTTGCTTCAGGCGGGCGGGAAAACGCTCGGCAAGGAGAAATTGCTGGCCTTTGTCGCATTGGGTCTGGCTGACGATATGTTGATGTCGAACCAGCAGCTTGAGCGCCTGCGTGATCGGGTGGGCGAGTTGCTGCATAAGATAGATTGATGGGCTGGCCGCTTGGCGGCCGACCTCGAAAAAGTTCCCTGGGGTGTGCGTGATCGTTAATTTATTTTTGAGCCGATACTCAAAAATAGGATGCCGCGACGCGTGGCTGGTGTGCGTGCCCGGCTTCGACCGGGTGGCCTGAAGGCCAAACAGCGGCGTCCACCTTGGTTGCCAAGGTTCAAAAGAATTATCGACACGGCGCTCCGGGGCTTTGATATAAACCTGGAAGCGGGGTTCGCGGCTGTCCCGAGCGGCTCCCCTTCCCGGAATTTCGCCATACCTTACGCGGCCTGCGCCAAGCATCTTCCGGATTGTGACTCGTCCGATCCCTTGCCCTCGGGCTACGCCCCGTTTGCTCCCCGCTTCGGGAGAACTCATGGAATTTTCGACCATCTTCATGGGCATCGTGGGCATTGGCCTCGGGGTCCCGGCCGGGTATTACCTCGACAAGTGGATTTCCCAGAAAACCCTCAACGAGGCCAAAACCTTGGCCGATCGCATCCTTGACGAAGCCCGCAAGGAGGCCTCGGCCCACAAGAAGGAAGTCGTCCTCGCTGCCCAGGACGAACTTTTTCGGCAAAAGCAGGAGCTTGAAAAAGAGTTCCGCGACAAGACCCAGTCCGTCGAGGACAAGGAAGAGCAGGTCCACAAGCGCCGCGAACGCCTCGACGAAAAGCAGGAGCAGATCGTCCAGAAGGAATCCGAGATGCTGGCCGTCGAGAAACGGCTCACCGCCAAGGAGCGCGATCTCGAGGAAAAGGCCGAGGAACTGACCCGCCTGGCCGACGAACACGATAAGCGGCTGCAGGAAATTTCCGGCCTGACCATGGAAGAGGCCAAAAAGCGCCTCATGGACGAGATCGAGTCCAAGACCCGCCACGAGGCCGCCCGCATGGTCCGCCAGATCGAGATGGAAGCCAAGGAGACCGCCGACAAGAGCGGCAAGAAGATCCTGGCCCTGGCCATCCAGCGTTATGCCGGCGATTTCGTCGGCGAGCAGACCGTCACCGCCGTGGCCTTGCCGTCCGAGGAAATGAAGGGCCGCATCATCGGCCGCGAAGGCCGCAACATCCGCGCCCTGGAAGCGGCCACCGGCGTCGATCTGATCATCGACGACACCCCCGAGACCGTCATCCTGTCCGCTTTTTCGCCGCTCAAGCGCCAGATCGCCAAAATGGCCTTGGAACGCCTCATCACCGACGGCCGCATCCATCCCGCCCGCATCGAGGACATCGTCAAGAAATGCGAGCAGGAACTCGACGTCAAAATCCGCGAGATCGGCGAACAGGCCACCTTCGACTCCGGCGTCCACGGCATCCATCCCGAGGTCGTGCGCCTTTTGGGCCAGCTCCAGTACCGCACCAGCTACTCCCAAAACGTGCTCCAGCATTCCCTGGAAGTGGCCGCCCTGGCCGGCATCATGGCCGCCGAGCTCGGCCTGGACATCAAACGCGCCAAGCGCGCCGGCCTGCTCCACGACATCGGCAAGGCCGTTGACCACGAAATCGAAGGCCCCCACGCCGTCATCGGCGCGGACCTGGCCAAGAAGTACGGCGAATCCGGCGACATCCTCCACGCCATCATGGCCCACCACGAGGACGTGCCGCCCAAGTCCGTGCTGGCAACCCTGGTCCAGGCCGCCGACAGCCTGTCCGGAGCCCGCCCCGGAGCCCGCAAGGAACTGCTGGAAAGCTACGTCAAACGTCTGGAGGAGCTGGAGAACCTGGCCCTGGATTTCGACGGCGTGTCCAAGGCCTACGCCATCCAGGCCGGCCGCGAGGTGCGGGTCATGGTGGATTCGGAAAACGTCGACGACGACAAGACGTTTCTGCTCTGCAAGGACATCGCCAAGCGCATCGAGGACAATCTCACCTACCCCGGCCAGATCCGCGTCACGGTCATCCGCGAGCGCCGGGCCGTGGGCATCGCCAAATAACGCTGCGAAAACCGCGTCCCGGGTCGTCCGATCCGGGACGCGTCCGGGTCGGGCGCATTTGTCGCGCCGGTCGGGGACGCCATGGACCTGCCCGACTACTACGCCGTACTGGGGGTGGCCGAGGACGCCGATCCCGTCGCCCTGCGCCAGGCCTACCGCCGGTGCGCCCGGACCTGCCATCCGGACGCCAATCCCGGCGACGGCACGGCCGCCGCGCGCTTTCTGGCCGTTGCCGCCGCCTACCACACGCTCAACGACCCCGGGCGTCGGGCCGAGTATGATCGAAAACGGTGGTTTGACCGGGCCAGGCGGCTGGAGAAACCGGCCGCGCGCGTCTCGGGTTCGGGGTTCGTGGTCGCGACGAGCCAGGCCCAGCCGCCCCGGCGGGGCGACGACGTCCGGCTTGACCTCGACATCCCGTATTCCCTGGCCCGGCGCGGCGGCCGGCTGACCCTCGATCTCGGCGACGGCGGCCCCTGTCCGGACTGCGGCGGTTCCGGGAAACGGATTTGGGCCTGCTGGATGTGCGACGGCCGGGGAACCATCTGGCAGCCGGCCGGGCCTGGAATGGTCGCGGTTTACTGTCCGGCCTGCGAGGGCCGGGGCCTGGGCGGCGTCGTCTGCCCGGCCTGTCGGGGCACGGGCCGCCACGATCGCCCGCGCCGGGTCAGCCTGGTCATCGGGCCGGACGTCAAGGACGCCGGCGAGGTGCGCGTCCCGGGAGCGGGCCAGCCGGGCTGCGGCGGCGGCGGACCCGGAGACATGGTTTTTCGCATGCGCCTTTTTGAAGCCCCGGACCTGGACTGGGACTAACGCCAACGCCAAGGAATCCTCGGGCTATGCGCATCCTCGTATTAGGCGACATCTTCGGCCGGCCGGGCCGCTCCATCGTCTTTGAACGCCTGCGCCAGGTGCGCCGGGATTTCCAGCTGGACCGGGTGGTGGCCAACGGCGAAAACGCCTCCGGCGGCATCGGGCTGACCGCCAAGGCCGCCCGCCAGCTCCTGGAGGCCGGCATCGACGTCATGACCGGCGGCAACCACACCTTTCGCCACAGCGACCTCATCCCCTTTTTCGAGACCACCGACCGCTTGCTCCGACCGGCCAATTATCCCCCCGGCGCGCCCGGCGCAGGCTGGCGGGTCTGCCGGCCCAAGGACGGCCCGCCTTATGCCGTGATCAATTTGCTCGGCCGCACCTTCATGCCGGCCGTGGATTGCCCCTTTGCCGCCGCCGAGGCCATCGTGTCCGGGCTGCCCTCCGACGTGCCCGTGCGGCTGGTGGACTTTCACGCCGAGGCCACCAGCGAAAAAAAAGCCATGGGCTATTTTCTCGACGGCCGGGTCAGCGCCGTGCTCGGCACCCACACCCACGTCCAGACCGCCGACGCCCAGCTTTTGCCCCGGGGAACGGCCTACATGACCGATATCGGCCTGACCGGACCGGTCGCCTCGGCGTTGGGCATGGACCCCGAGGAAGTCATCGCCAGGTTTCGCACCGGCCTGCCCCGGCGTTTCGTCGTCTCCAAGGCCGCGCCGGAAATGCAGGGGGCGCTCCTGGATATTGACGCGGCCACGGGCAAGGTCGTAACTATCACGCCTTGGCGGCTGGCCTGATGGCCGCACAAGCCCCCGCATGGAGGATATCCCGATGCGCATCGTAAACGTCATGCTGCTGCTGACCGCCTGCATCGGCCTGGCCGCCCCGGCCGCCCTGGCCGCGCCCGAGCGCACGGCCATCTACATGACCGTGGCCGGCCCCCTGGAAGTGGTGCGCGACGGCGCGGCCTCCACCGTCCTGCTCGGCGGCCGGGTCATCCACCAGGCCACCGGCGCGGCGCTCACCGCCCAATCCTACATGAGCGTGGGCGACGTGGCCGACGGCTACGACGCCGTGCTCATCCGCCATGGCGTCGGCAATGCCGAATGCCCCATCACCTACGACCTGGTGGCCGTGGGCAAGGATAAGACCTACGCCGTCATCCCGGACATCAACAAGTGCTCGCGCCTGCTCAACATCAACGTTGACGGCGACCGCCTGATGCTTGTCACCGAAAAGCAAAACGGCCGTACCGAGATCATCGAATACAACGACAAGCAGCGTCGCCACGGCGACGCCAAACCCTAGGGCGGCCGATCATGCGTTTTATCCCGATCCTTGTGCTGCTTCTGACCCTGGCCGGCCTTTCCGGCTGCGCCGAGGAAAAAGTCTACGACTGGCAGCGCCCCCACGAGACCTATCAGGTGGGCTCGTTTAGCAAGGCCCAGAACGCCGACGCGCTCAAGGCCAAACTCGGTCGGGAAGGCTTCGACAGCCGCGTGGAAACCGACATCAAAAACGGCCAGTTCACGCTTAACGTCCTGGTCGACGTCTACGACGCCAAGCCCGACACCGCCGCGCGCCTGGAACGCATCGCCGACGTCAAGCCCCTGCTGCGAGGGAAAACCCCGGTCAAGACCGCCTCGCCCGGCACCCCGGCCGGCGCTCCGGCCTCGGGTTTCTGACCCGCCGCGCCCCATCGCCTAACCGCCTAACCGCCCCTGTCGCCGAAAGGAATCGCCGTGAACATCTTCGACGAACTCTCCTGGCGTGGCCTCGTCCACCAGTCCTCGGACGCCTCCGAGCTGCGCCAACACTTCGATACCTCCGGCCGCGTCCTCTACTGCGGCTTCGACCCCACCGCCGACAGCCTGCACATCGGCAACCTCGTGCCGCTCCTGGCCTTGGCCCGGTTTGCCAAGGCCGGCCATAAGCCGCTGTTTCTCCTCGGCGGCGCCACCGGTCTTATCGGCGACCCCAGTGGCAAGGACAAGGAACGCCAACTGCGCACCGCCGACATGGTGGCCGCCTCGGCCGAAAAAATCCGCGCCCAGGCCATGGCCTTCTTCGAACGCCAGGGCGTGGCTGACCGCATCACCCCGGTCAACAACCTCGACTGGACCCAGCCCATCTCCATCATCGAGTTCCTGCGCGACACCGGCAAGCACTTCACCATCAACTACATGCTGGCCAAGGATTCCGTGAAGTCGCGCATCGGCCGGGAAGATACCGGCATCTCCTACACGGAGTTCAGCTACATGATCCTGCAGTCGCTGGACTTCGAACACTTGCACCGCACCATGGGCTGCACCTTGCAGATCGGAGGCGGCGACCAGTTCGGCAACATCACCGCCGGCCTGGAACTCATCCGCCGCAAGACCGGCGGCCAGGCCTTCGCCCTCACCTTTCCGCTCATCACCACCGCCTCCGGCGCCAAGTTCGGCAAAAGCGAGAAAGGGGCCATCTACTTAAACACCGCCCTGACTTCGCCCTATGCCTTCTACCAGTACTGGATCAACGCCGACGACCGAGACGTCATAAACTTCCTGCGCTATTTCACCTTCCTGGAAAAAGAAGCCATCGAAGCCCTGGCCGCCCAGACCGCCGCCGAGCCCCATCTGCGCGCCGCCCAGAAAACCCTGGCCCGCGAGACTACCAGCATGATCCACGGCGCGGACGAACTGGCCAAGGTCGAAGCCGTCACCGACGCCCTGTTTAGCGGCGGCGACCTCAAGGCCGTGGACGCCGCCACCTTGCGCGCCGCCCTGGAAGCCGCGCCCGGCAAGAACTACCCGAGCCTGGCCGAGCTGCCGCAACTGCCCAATCTCCTCGTCGAACTCGGCCTGTGCCCGTCGCTGGGGCAGGCCCGCAAGGACATCAAGGCCGGCGGCATCTACCTCAACAACGTCCGCGCCGCCGAGAACCAGGCCATCACCGGCGACGACTGCATCGGCGGCAATATCCTGCTTTTGCGCAAGGGCAAGAAGAACTACGGCGTCGTGACCCTCGGCGCGTAGCCTGGGGCGCTGTTGGGGCGCTGCCCCAAACCCCGCTGGGGCGTTGCCCCAGACCCCACCAGGGCGCTGCCCTGGACCCGCCGGGGGGGTCACCCCCCCGGACCCCCGGATAGGGGCGAGCGGTCGGGTGGGGCTGGGACGGCGGCGGAACGCCGCGAAGATGGGGTCGGGATTTGCGCCGGGAATCTCGACGCTGGCGCGCCGTTATTCCCGGCGCAAATCCCGACCCCAACCGGCCCTCGGCCCCGAAGACGGGGCCGAAAGGTTCGCGCATGAGCGACCGGATGGGGTTACCCGGAATGGGAACCTTGACGCCGGGCTTTTTGAAGATGTGTTCAGGACGAATGACGCATCGGCTATTGGGGCCGATCATCCCCTTTAACCCGTTGAAAGTTTTTGGGGAGGGTGGGGGCCTGCGGGAGGGAACCCCTTTTTCCCAAAAAGGGGTTCCCTCCCCCAGGTCTTCATTTCCTCTCTCCACAGGAGCATGCGCATGGTAGGGGCGTTGGCGCGGTTGGTGAAGATTGAGCATTCGGTGTTTGCCTTGCCGTTTGCCTACATCGGCTTGTTTGTGGCGGCGGGCGGCTGGCCGGGCTGGCGGGCTTTTGCGCTCTTGACCGTGGCCATGGTGGCCATGCGGTCCTATGCCATGGCCGTCAACCGGCTGGCCGACGTGCGTTATGACCGGATCAACCCGCGCACCATGGGGCGCGAGCTGGTGACGGGCGAGGTGAGCCTCAAGGCGGCCTGGGCGTTTACGGCGGGCAGCGCCGTGGTTTTCGTGGCGGCCTGTGCGGGGCTCAATGCGTTGTGCCTGGCGCTGTCGCCGGTGGTGCTGGCCTGGGGCGCGTTTTACAGTGTGACCAAGCGGTTCACCTGGCTGTGCCATTTCGTGCTGGGGTCGGTGCTGGGCCTGGCGCCGGTTGCCGGCTGGCTGGCGGTTACGCCGGAATTCGCCTTGCCGGCCATCCTGTTCGGCTGCGGCGTGACCTGCTGGGTGGCCGGGTTTGACGTGCTTTATGCCTGCCAGGACGTGGATTTTGATCGCGGTCAGGGCCTCAATTCCATCCCGGCCCGGTTTGGCGTGGGCACGGCCTTGCCCTTGGCGGCGTTCGCCCATGTGGACGCGGCGGCTTTTTATCTGCTGGCCGGCTATGCGGCCGGGCTGTCCTGGGTGTACTATGTGTTCTGGGGCGTGTGCTCGGCGGTGCTGTTGGTCGAGCATCGGCTGATCTCGGAGCATGATCTGTCCCGGATCAACGTGGCCTTTTTCACCCTAAACGGCATTGTGGCCGCGCTCTTGGGCGCGGGCACGCTGCTGGCCGTCTTCTTGCGGTAAGGAAGCACTATGAAAGGACTGGTGATCTTTCTGGTCCTGTTTTTCGGTGTCTGGGATCTGGCCTGGCTGCTGGCCGGCCTGGGCCAGACGCCGCCCTGGCGGCTTCGCCGGCAAATGGAGACGAAGCCGCCGCAGTTGCTCGACGTGCGCACCCCGGCGGAATTCGCGCTCTTTCATATTCCCGGCGCGGTCAACCGGCCCGACGCCCTGGGCGTGTCCACGGCCGATCTCGGCCTCGATCCGGCCCGGCCGGTGGTGGTCATCTGCATGACCGGCCACCGTTCGCCCTTTGTGGCGCACAAGCTGGCCAAGGACGGGCTGGACGCTTCCAACCTGACCTGGGGCATGGTCGGCTGGCTGGCGTCTATGGGCTCCGTATCGACTGGCTCCAACCCATAAGACCTTCTTTCGCCGAGACGCCGCCCCCACGTCCCCCAACCAGGGGGTCCGGGGGGGAAGATCCCCCCCGGCGGGTCCAGGGCAGCGCCCTGGCAGGGTCCGGGACAGCGTCCCGGCGGGGTTCGGGGCAGCGCCCCGATTTTCCCCTCCTGGACGGGCGGGCGGGCTTGGCCTATGGTGCGCCGGCGGCTGCGATGCCGCGACAACGCTTATGATGCCGATCCTCATGCTTTTTGCGGCCGCGTTGGGCCTGTCGCTGTTGCTCACCCCCGTGGCCCGGTGGGTGGGGCGGCGTTTTGACGTTCTGGCCATGCCCGAAGCCCGCAACATCCACGCCGCCCCCATGCCCAGAAGCGGCGGGCTGGCCCTGTTCCTCACCTTTTTTCTCTGTCTGGCCCTGGCCGGCTGGCTGCTCCCCCCGGCGGTGGTGGGGGTGCTTTACGACCGCACCATGCGCTATGTGCTGCTGGGGGCCGGCCTGATTTTCGCCGTCGGTTTCGCCGACGACAAGTGGACGCTGCCCTCCAGGCTCAAGCTGCTGGCCCAGGTGGCGGCGGCTTCGGTGGCCTATTACGGCGGGGCGCGCATCGATTTTTTTGCCTTGCCGGGCTTTTTCGTCATCCAGTTCGACGTCTCGTCCTATCTGGTGACGGTTTTTTGGTTTGTGCTGCTCATAAACGCCATCAATCTCATTGACGGCCTGGACGGCCTGGCCGCCGGGGTGGTCTTTTTCGGCTGCGGGGTGCAGGCGGTCCTGGCGGTCATGCGGGGCGAACCGCACACCGCCGCCCTGTTTGCCGTGCTGGCCGGGGCGACGCTCGGGTTTTTGCGCTACAATTTCAATCCGGCCAGCCTGTTTCTGGGCGACGGCGGCAGCTATTTTCTCGGCTACATGCTGGCCGCCCTGTCGGTGTCCGGTTCGGTCAAAAGCCAGGTGGGGGCCACGCTCCTCATGCCGGTCATCGCCTTGGGGGTGCCGCTTTTGGACACCATCACCGCGCCGCTGCGGCGATTTTTGCGCGGCCGGGACATGTTCGAGCCGGACAAGCGCCATGTGCACCACAAGCTCTTAAGTCGCGGCTGGTCCCAGCGCCGGGCGGTGCTGTTCCTGTACGGCATCACCATCTTCCTGGCGCTTTCCGCCTTGGTCCTGGTCAATTTGCGCAACGCCCCGGCGGGAGTCTTTTTGCTGGTGGTCGGCGGGGCGCTGGTGCTGCTCGTGCGCAAGGCCGGCTATTGCAGCTATTTCGCCGTGGACAAGATCCTCGGCTGGCTGCGCGACGTGTCCGACGACGCGGGCATTGCCCGGGGGCGGCGGACGTTTTTGCACCATCAGATCGAGATTTCCCAGTCCAGGGACATGGCCGAATTGTGGACGCGCATGACCGAGGCCTTGGAGCATCTGCGCTTTGATCTGGCCGAGATGGTGCTCTCCGAGATCGGGGCCGGCTCGTGCCGGATGGCCCCTGATCCGCCGACCGCGACCGCGGCCGGGGTCGAGGATGCGCCGGTGTTTCGCTGGCGGCGCGAGGGCGTGGTTTCCGACCGGGCGCTTCTCTGTTCGCCGGCGGTAATGAAGCTGGAGCTGCCGCTTATAAGCAAATCCGGGCGGACGCTGGGGGCCTTGTGGCTGGTCAAGGATCTCGAAGCCGATCCCATCAATGAATTTACCCTGCGTCGGGTGGA
>JBKICS010000156.1:0-2615 GCA_046567015.1 Acidobacteriota bacterium
CAAACGCCTGCCCGGCGTCGGCGACGCCTCCATCTTCGGGGCCAAGGACTACTCCATGCGCGTCTGGCTGCGCCCGGACAAGCTGGCGCAGCTCAAGCTCACCCCGGCCGACGTGGCCAGCGCGATCAGCGAGCAAAACGCCCAGTTCGCCGCCGGCCGCATCGGGGCCGAACCCACCGACCCGGCCAAGCCGGTGGCGCTCAACTACATGGTCACCACCAAGGGCCGGCTGCTCACCGCCGAGGAATTCGGCGACATCATCCTGCGCGCCCAGCCCGACGGGTCGCTTCTGCGCTTAAAGGACGTGGCCAGGGTGGAGCTCGGGGCCAAGGACTACAACTCCATTTCAAAACGCAACGGCAGCCCAACCGTCAACATCGCCATATTCCTTTCCCCTGGAGCCAACGCCCTGGACACGGCCGATCTGGTGAAGGCCAAGCTGGCGGAACTGTCCAAACGCTTCCCCGACGGCATGACCTATTCCGTGCCGCTGGACACCACCACTTTCGTTCGCGTCTCCATCAAGGAGGTCATCCACACCCTGGTCGAGGCCATGATCCTGGTCTTTCTGGTGGTCTACCTCTTCCTGCAAAACTTCCGGGCCACGCTCATCCCCTGCCTGGCCGTGCCGGTGTCCATCATCGGCACCTTCGCCGGCATGCAGGCCCTGGGGTTCACCATCAACACCCTGACCCTGTTCGGCATGGTCCTGGCCATTGGCATCGTCGTTGACGACGCCATCGTGGTGCTCGAAAACGTCGAGCGCATCATGAGCCAGGAAAAGCTGCCGCCCAGGCAGGCCACGGCCAAGGCCATGGAAGAGGTCACCGGTCCGGTCATCGCCATCGTGCTGGTCCTTTGCGCCGTGTTCGTCCCCGTTGCCTTCCTGGGGGGACTCACCGGCCAGATGTACAAGCAGTTCGCCATCACCATCGCCGTGTCGGTGGTCATCTCGGGCCTGGTCGCCCTGACCCTGACCCCGGCCCTGTGCGCGAGCCTGCTAAAGGCCGGCCACCAGGAACCGAACCGCCTGTTTCGGGCCTTCAACCGGCTCTTTGACGCCGTGACCCGGGTCTACGGCGCAGGCGTGGCCTTTCTGCTGCGCCGCAGCTTTGTTGCCGTCGTGCTCTTTCTCGTCCTGTGCCTGGGCGCGGGTTGGCTGTTTAAACAGGTGCCCGGGGGCCTGGTTCCGGACGAGGACCAAGGCTACATCATCGCCGTCAACATCCTGCCCGACGGCACCTCGCTGCGCGCCACCCAGGACATCGACGACGCCATGGATGCGATGAACATGAAGGACCCCTCGGTCAAGGACGCCATCACCATCACCGGCCTGGACTTGCTGAGCTTCACCTACCGCTCCAACTACGGCACCATGTTCATGCCGCTCAAGCCCTGGGAGGAACGGCAAGCCGAAGGTCTGTCCTCGTTTGACATGGTCAAGCGCGTCTTCGGCCGGGGCATGGCCCTGCCCAAAAGCCTGACCCTGGCCTTCAACCCGCCGGCCATTTCCGGCATGTCCAATACCGGCGGCTTCGACGCCTACCTGCAAAGCCGCGGCGAGGGCGACGTCAAGGCCCTGGCCGCCATGACCGGCAAGCTGGTGGCCGAAGCCAGCAAAAATCCGGTGCTCGGCCGGGTGGCCACCACCTTCGGGGCCAACGTGCCCCAGCTGCGCATCGACCTCGACCGGGAAAAGGCCAAGGCCCTGGGCGTGGCCATAAGCGACGTCTACGCCGCCATGCAGGCCACCTTCGGCGCCTACTACGTCAACGACTTCAACAAGTTCGGCCGGACCTTCAAGGTCCAGATCCAGTCCGAGTCCGACTTCCGCGACCGGCCCGAGGACCTGCGTGACGTGTTCGTGCGCTCGGCCAAGGGCGAGATGATTCCGCTCACCGCCATCGCCACGGTCGAACGCTCCACCGGCCCCGAGGTCATGGAACGCTTCAACGTCTTCCCGGCGGCCAAGATCATGGGCCAGCCCGCCCCGGGCCACACCTCGGGCGAGGCCCTGGCCGCCATGGAGCAGGCCGCGGCCAAGGTGCTGCCGGCGGACTATACCCTGGCCTGGACCGGTTCGGCCTACCAGGAAAAGGCGGCCCAAGGCTCCTCGACCCTGGTTTTCGCCATGGGCATCGTCATGGTCATCCTCATCCTGGCCGCCCAGTACGAACGCTGGAGCCTGCCGCTGGCCGTGGTCCTGGCCGTGCCGTTCGCCCTGTTCGGGGCCATCGCCGCCGTCTACGGCCGCGACCTGAGCAACGACATCTACTTCCAGATCGCCCTGGTGACGCTCATTGGCCTTGCCGCGAAAAACGCCATCCTCATCGTGGAATTCGCCGTGCTCGAGGTCAAGGCCGGCAAGACCCTGGCCGAGGCGGCCCTCTCGGCCGCCCTGCTGCGCTTTCGGCCCATCATCATGACCTCCCTGGCCTTTATCCTCGGCTGTCTGCCCCTGGCCATCTCCACCGGGGCCGGGGCCAACAGCCGCCACGCCATCGGCACCGGCGTCATCGGCGGCATGCTCGGGGCCACGCTGATCGCCCCGTTTTTCATCCCGGTCTTCTTCAAGCTCATCATGGGGGCCGGCGAGCGAGTAACCCGCATTCTGG
>JBKICS010000157.1:0-2874 GCA_046567015.1 Acidobacteriota bacterium
TTGCAGCCCGGCCAGCATCTCGTGGTATTCCTCGCCCGGCACCACATGCAGGGACTGGACCACCACCCGGTCGAGGCCGGCGGCGAGCAAGCCGGCCAGGACATCGGCCACCTGCCGCGCCCCGCCGAAGGCGGCGGCGCTGCCGTGTTTGCGCCCAACCGTGCGGGCCACGGCCACCGTGTCCGTCGGATACCGCGCGGCCACGGCGGCGCGAAAACCGTCCAAGGCCGCCATGGCCCCGGGATGGCGGGAGCCGTGGGCGGCCAGGATGATGCCGCGCGGGCGGATCAAGCGCGCGACTCCAGGGCGGCGACCAGCCCGGCCAAAGCGGCGACCGCCGTCGGGCCAAGGACAAGCACCAGCCACAGCCAGGCCGGCGGCGCGGGCAGGTCGAGCCACAGCGGGGCCGCGCCAAGGCTTCCGGCCACCTCCGACCAGACAAGGGCAAGCAGCGTCGCGGCCAGCCCCGAGCCGATCAGGCCGATGACGGCCGCGCCGGAAACCAGCGGCCAGGCAATAAACCACGGCGTGGCCCCGACCAGGCGCAGGATGTCCAGTTCCTCGCGGCGGCGAAGCAAGGTCAGGCGCACGGTGTTGCCGACCACCAGCCCCACGAGCAGGGTCAGCATGGCGGCCAGGGGCAGGGCGACGCGCGCCCCGAGCAGCCCCAGGGAACGCATGGCGTCGATGGCAACCGGATTGTAGCGCACTTCGGCCACGCCATCCACAGCGGCCAGGCGCGCATACATGTCCGGGGCAAAGGCCTCGTCCCCGCCTGGCAGGGCAAAGCCGAGCAGCATGGTATAGGGCAGGGGGTTCTCCCCGCCAGGGAGCACGGGATCGGCCTGCCGGCCCAGGCTGCCGCGCATGACGGCCAGGGCCGCCTCCGGGCTGAACGCCTTGGCCTCGATAACGCCCGGCAGGGCGCGCATCCAGTCCATCTGCCGGGCGACAAGCCCCGCGTCGGCGCCTTTTTGCCAGTAGACCTGAAAGCGCGCCACCCCCTGGCCCCGGGCAAAGGCTCCGTCCAGGCCGATGCCGGCCAGGGCGAGCAGGCCGCACAAAAAGACCGTGGCAGCCACGCCAAGGACAGCGGCCAAACTGGCCCAGGGCCGCAGCAACACGTCGGCCAGGCCGGAAAGCAGCAGGGGCACGGTCATGGCGCGGCCTCGGCCGCGGCGTCCGGGCTGGCCGCCCGGCCCACGTCGTATGGGGCCGGAGCCGTGGCCCCGCCGGCCAGGCGCACCACCATGGCGTCGGGCGCGGCAGCCACCAGGGCGTGGTTGTGGGTGGCCATGAGGATGGCGGTGCCGTGGGCGCTGAATTGCCGCAGGATGTCGAGCAGCGACAGCGACAGATCCCAGTCCAGGTTGCCGGTGGGCTCGTCGGCAAGCATCAGCCGGGGGCCGGCCACCACGGCCCGGGCAATGGCCACGCGCTGCTGTTCGCCGCCGGCCAGCTCGGCGCAGGGGCGGCCTGCCAGGTCGGTCAGGCGAAGCGCGGTCAGGATCGCGCCCACCCGGCGGTCGATGCGGGCCCGGGGCGTGCCGCGCACGGTCAGCGGCAGGGCCACGTTTTCCACCACGCTGCGCTCAGGCAGGATCTTGAAGTCCTGGAAGACCACGGAAACGTCCCGGCGCAGGCGGTAGAGCCGGGACGGGGGCAGGGCGGCCAGATCGTGCCCGGCCACGACCGCCCGGCCGGCCTGCACGGGCAGGCTGCCGTGCAGGATGCGCAGCAGCGTGGTCTTGCCCGAGCCCGACGGGCCGGTCAGAAAGGCGAAACCGCCCTTGCCAAGCGAAAAGGACAAATCGGACAGCACCGCGCGGGCGCCGAAACGGTGGGACAGGCCTTTAACCTCGATCATGGGCGGCTAGACTCCGTTCTCCAGCAGCCGCCGGGCCATTTCGGTCCCGGCCTCGCCGCCGCCGGCCATGCGGGCCAGCTCGGCGGCGATGGCCTCTCCGGTCAGGCGCAGGCAGCGGGTGCTGGTCTGACCGTCTTCCACGGTCTTGACGACCTGGAAATGACGGTCGGCCAGGCTGGCCAGCTGGGGCCAGTGGCTGATGAGCAGGATCTGCGAGGTTTCCGAGAGCTTTTTGACGTAGCTGCCCACACTGGCCAGGGTCAGGCCGCCGATGCCGGCGTCGATCTCGTCGAAAATGAGCGTTGGGCCGCCTGGCTCGGCCGACAGCGACATGAGGGCCAACAGAAAGCGGGAGAGCTCGCCGCCCGAGGCGATCTTGTCCAGGGGCTGGGGCGGCTGGCCGGGATTGGGCCGCCACAGGATACGGGCCTTGTCCTCGGTCAGGGGCGGCAGGGAGCAGGCCACCGGGGTATAGACCGTGACCGGGGAAAATTCGAAGATGACGCGGACTTCCTCGGAAAACCCCAGGCCGCGCAGGATGTCTTCCAGGGCGGCGGCCAAGGTGTCGGCGGCCGCGCGCCGGGCTTCCCCAAGCCGGGCCAGGGCCTCGCCCAGGGCCTTTGCGCCGGCTTCCTCCTGCCGGGCCAACTGCTTGCGCTTGAGGCCGCATTCGTCGAGAAAATCGAGATTTTCCTTGATCTCGTTGCCCAGGTCCACGATCTCGGCCAGGGTCTTTTTGAGCTTGCGGCGAAGGGTGGCCAGCGTAAACAGCCGCTTCTCGATGGCCTCACCGTCGTCGTCAGAGGCTTGGGCCGGTTTGCGCCGCAGGCGTACGCTCACGTCTTTGAGCTGGTGGCGAAAAGCGGCCACTCCCTCGGCGTCGGCCAGGAAATCCGGGAAAATCGAGCCGGCATGGAGCAGCTCCCGGTGCAGGTCGGCCAGGGTGTCGAGGAGCTTGGGCTGGCGCTCGATGCACTCCAGCGACCGGTCCAGCGCCTCGGCGGCCT
>JBKICS010000157.1:2884-3427 GCA_046567015.1 Acidobacteriota bacterium
AGCGCCGCCCGGCGGCCGATGAGCTCGTCCTCCTCGCCAGGCGTCGGGTTCACCTTGGCGATCTCGGCGTGCTGGAATTCCAGGAACTGGCGTTTTTCCTCCAGGCCGGCGGCCTTGGCGTCCAGGTCGCGCAAGGCGGCGGCGGTGTCGGCCAGCTCCTTGGCCAGTCGGTTCTTCTCGGCCAGAAGCGCCGGGTCGGGCAGGAAGGCGTCCAGCAGGGCGGCCTGGAAGGCGGGCTGCAGCAGCCGCCCCTGGCCGTGCTGGGAGACGTGCAGGAGCAGCCTGGGGCGAAGCGCGGCCAGGGTTTCGCGGGAGGCGAGCGCGTCGCCCACGTAGACGCGGCTGCGCCCGGTGTCGGCGGCCAGCTCCCGGCGAAGGATCAGATCCTCGCCGTCCAGGACGAACAGCGCCTCGACCACGGCCTTCTCGCAGCCCACGCGCACGAGGTCGGTGTGCATCTTTTCGCCGGTAAGGAAATTGACGGCGGAAATGATGAAGCTCTTGCCGGCCCCGGTCTCGCCAGTCAGCACGTTGAGCCCGGGG
>JBKICS010000158.1:0-4092 GCA_046567015.1 Acidobacteriota bacterium
TGGGGAGATTCGGCCCGGACGCGCGGGCGCTTGGGGATGCCGCGCTCGCAGGGTACGCCGGCCTGGCACAGGCCGCAGCTGTTGACCGGGATGCCGGGCATCTGCTCCCGGGCCACATAGGGGGCGGTCATGGTGCGGATGTAGGTGAAGCACAGCTGCTTGTCGTGGCCGGCCTCGCTTATGGCCCCGGCCGGGCAGCGCTTGATGCAGGAACGGCAGGGCACGCCCGAGGCGCGCAGACACCATTCGTCGTGACGAGCATAGGGCCTGGGCGTTGGCGGCAGGACCAGCTCGGCCACCACCGACCCCACCCGCACGGCCTTGCCGGCCGGGGTGATGAGCCCGTCGGACAGGCCGAAGGTGCCCAGGCCGCAGGCATGGGCGGCATGGCGCTCGGACCAGCGCGAGGCAAAGCCGTAGCGCGGCGAGGTGGCCCGGTCCCATTGCGGCAGCAGGGCCGGAGCCGCCGCCGCGACGCCCTGCCCGGCAAGGTTCGCCACCACGAAGCGGCGCAGATTTTCGTTGAGCATCTCGCCGTAATGGCGCACCTGGGACCAGGGCAGGCTCGGCATGTCGCGGCAGCGGCGATGGGCAGCCAGCGTCTGCGCCGTCTGGGGCAGCACCCAGGCGATGACGGTGAGGCCCTCGGGGCGGACATGGCGCTCGGGAAAGGCTTCCCGGAACACGTCGGCCGGGGTCCAGTAGAAGTCCGGGCCGATATCCTCGCGCAGCCAGGCAAACAGCGGATCGGCCCCGGAGGCGAAGCCCACCAGCGGAGTTGCGAAGGCCGGTTCGGTAAGGCCCGGAGCCAGGGCGTTGTTGGCCGGATCGGCCATCCAGGCAACGATGTCGCGGGCGATGGCGGTCTCCATGGCGCGCTCCTTTGCGTTCGGGCGGCATTTCAAAGGGCTGCCGTCATGCTTTCGCTCCGGCTATCCGGCCAGCAGCCGGCCAACTCCCCTCGCCAATATCCCCTTATGACCCCTTCCCCAGCCGACTGAACAGCCAGCCAGCGCCAAAAACCCTTTACAAACTTCTTCAAGTGGGGGGTCCGGGGGCTTCAGGCCCCCGGCCGCCGGAGGCCTCTTCTCTCTTATTCTTTCTTCTCTTTATTCTTCCTGCGCTGGTACTTGTTGACGGCATTGTTATGCTCGTCGAGCGACTTACTGAAAATGTGTTCGCCTGCGCCGGTGGCCACGAAGTAGTAGAAGTCGTGTTCTTCGGGATTGGCCACGGCCTGCAGGGATTTGAGTCCCGGCGAGCAGATGGGGCCGGGGGGGAGTCCCGGGCGGGTGTAGGTGTTGTAGGGATTGGAATTGTCTTCGAGATGGGCGCGGGTGATGTTGCCGGCGTACTTCTCGCCCAGGCCGTAGATGACGGTGGGGTCGGTTTGCAGCAGCATGCCCTTGGCCAGCCGGTTGGCGAACACTCCGGCCACGCGAGGGCGTTCGGCGTCGACGCCGGTTTCCTTTTCCACGATGGACGCCATGGTGACGAAGGCTAAAAGCGCCTTGCCCGAGGGCTTGTCGCCCGGCCAGACGGCCTCGGCCTGCTTCCAGAATTCCTTGAGCATGGCTTCGACCACGTAGGTTCCGTCGTCGCCGCGTTTGCGGGTGAAGAGGTAGGTATTGGGGAAGAGGAATCCTTCGGCGGTATCGGCCGGGATGTTGTATTTTTTGAGCAGTTCCGGGTCGCTGGCGGCTTTGAGAAAGGCCCGGGCCGAGCACAGGCCGGCCTCTTCGGCGGCCTTGGCGATCTGGCGCATGGTGCGGCCTTCGGGGGCGGCGAGCTTGTGCTGCACGCCCTTGGCCGTGGTCAGGTAGTCGAGCAGGCGCAGGGGCGTCCAGCCGGTATTGACCTCGAACTCGCCGGCCTTGATGCGGCTGCTTTTGTCCGTGATCTTGGCCAGCAGCTTGAACCCGTCGGCGTCGCGCAGCACGCCCTCGGCCACCAGCATGGTCGCCGTGGCGTCGAAGGACTGCCCGGGTTCGATGAGGACGATCTTGGCTTCGCCCGGGGTCTGGGGCGGCACGACCAGGAAATCGTAGACCCGGTAGCCGACGATGCCGCCAAGGACAAGCAGGACGATCAGGAAGCCGGCTATGATGGATCGAAACATAGTTCTCCGCCGCGCAGGTAGCGTTCGAGGATGACGGCCGCAGCCATGGCGTCGACCTTGGCGAGCAGTTCCTTGCCCGAGAGGCCGGCTTCGCGCAGCCGTTCGGCGGCCTCCTCGGTGGAGTGGGCCTCGTCGGCGAAGTGCAAGGGCAGCGGGGTGCGCCGCCCCAGGCGGGCCGCGAATTTGCGGACCTGCCGGCCGGTCAGGCCTTCGTCGCCGCCGACGCGGGCCGGATAGCCGATGACGATGCGCGCCGGCGCATGTTCTTCGATAACCGTAAGCAGGCGCGCGAACAAGGTGTCCCTGGTGTCCCAGGCGATGGTGGTCAGAGGGAAGGCCAGACGGCCGTCAGGATCGGAAACGGCCAGGCCCACCCGGGCCTGGCCGTAGTCTATGGCGAGGATTTTGCCCATGCGCCCCTAGCCGCGCACCCGGGCGGCCTTGGCGTTTTTGGCGAGCAGCTTCTTCCACTTGGGGCCGTCCAGGGCCTCGGCCAGGTACTCCAGCGTGTGCATGACCGTGTGCTTGTCGCGCATTTCCGCGAGGATGCGCGAGATGCCCATCTTGCAGGAGGGACAGCCGACCAAGATGGGCATGGTTTCGGCGGCCTCGGCCAGATCCTCGGCCAGGGTCTCGCGCTTGCGGTCGCGCAACTGGTTGTAGATGGCCGGGGTGGTCATGGCCCCGGTGCCGGATTCGCCGCAGCAGTTGGGCGAGATGCTCACCGGCCGGCCGGTGATGTCGGCCAGGGCGGCGCGGTACATCTCGGCGGCCTTGGTCTTGGGCACATCCGACCATTCGTTGTGGCAGGCGGCGTGGTAGAGGATGGGCGAGGCGTCCTCGGACTTCGGAAAATCCAACCGGCCGATCAAAAACTGGGTCACGTCCATGTGGACGAGGTTCGGACGCAGGGTTTTGAGCTCATGCTCCTCCAGCGACTCCCGGCAGGTGCCGCAGCTGGTCAGGCTGTAGGCCGGCTTGAGCCCAAGGGCCTCGGCCTCGTCGAGCAGCGCGGCCAAGGCGGCCCGGTTGCGCTCGCGGTTTTGCCGGTAGGCCTCGCCCATGCCGGCGGCCAAGAGCGGATAGCCGCAGCACAAATGGGTGTGCGGCATGAGCACCGCCACCTCGGCCCGCAGCAGCAGATGCACGGCGGCCATGCCGATGACGCTGGAAAAAAGCGACGCGCCGCAGCCAGGAAAATAGAGCACCGTTTCCGGGGCCTCGCGCCCTTCCTGGGGAATAAATATCGAGCCTTTGTCCAGGTCGAGCCGCTCGGCCAGATTGCGCAGGCCAAGGGACGGGTTGGGACCGCGCAGGCCGGGATTCTCGATGCGGTTTCGCCAGAACTTCGGCAAAAGCGGCATGACCTTGTTGTGGAACTGCTGGCCATAGGCCATGAGCTTGGCCGCCTGGGGCACGCGCTTGGCCGGATCCTCGGCAAGATAATTGAGGATCTTGTGCTTGATGGGATGGCCGCCGCAGTCCTGCTGATCGAGGAAGCTGCGCAGCCCCAGGGCCACCTGGCCGGACTGGATTTTCACCGAACACACGCCCGTGCACTTGCCGCAGGCGGTGCAATGGTCGGTGATGCCTCGCAGCCTGTCGAGCAGCGCCGTATCCGGTTCGCCATGCGTGACCTGGGAATAGTAAATGGCTTCAATAAGCGCGCCGAAGCTGATGTTCTTGTTGCGCGGATGATACAGCATGCCGCGCTCGGGCGCGAACATGGGGCAGACCTGCTTGCACTTGCCGCAGCGGTTGCAGAACTGGATGCCGCTTAAAATCGAGATCAGGATGTCCTTGTCCGGCAGCGCCGTCTTCTTGATGTCTCGAATGAGCCGGTTGAAGGAAAAAGTATAGGGTTCGACCTCGAGGGTGCGGGTGGTGAGCTTGCCCGGGTTGATGATGTTTTTCGGGTCCACGCGCTTTTTGTAGGCGCGCAGCGCGTCGATCTTGTCCTGGGCCAGGAAGGC
>JBKICS010000159.1:0-2891 GCA_046567015.1 Acidobacteriota bacterium
CCTCGACGCCGTGCGCGAGCAGATGGCCGCCGCCCAGGGCGCGGCCGAGGAGCCGACCGAGGCCGAACTCGATACGGGACGGGGCCAGCTGACCTCCATGTTCGACGCCCAAAACGCCGGTTTCGGCGGCGCGCCGAAGTTCCCTTCACCGCACAACCTGCTCTTTTTGCTGCGCGAATACCGCCGTACCGGCGACAAACAGTGTCTGGCCATGACCCGCGCCACCCTGGACGCCATGCGCCGGGGCGGGGTCTACGACCAGGTGGGCTTCGGGCTGCACCGCTACGCCACCGACGCCATCTGGTTCCTGCCGCATTTCGAGAAGATGCTCTACGACCAAGCCCTGGCCGCCATGGCCTACACCGAAGCCTATCAGGCCACCGGCGAGGCCGCGTACAAACGCACGGCCCTGGAGATCTTCGAATATGTCCGGCGCGACCTGACCAGCCCGGACGGGCTTTTTTTGAGCGCCGAGGACGCCGACAGCGAAGGGGTCGAGGGCAAGTTCTACGTCTGGACGGCTAAGGAGCTGCGCGCGTTGCTCGGTGCGGATGCCGAGTTGTTCATGAACGTTTACGGCGTCACCGAAGAGGGCAATTTCCACGACGAAGCCACGGGCGAGCGCGGCGGCGGCAACATCCTCCATCTGCCGGCCTCCCTAGAGGCGGCGGCGGCAAAGGCCGGCCTTGACGCGGGAGCGTTGGCCGAGCGCCTGGAGCACTGCCGGCTCACCCTGCTTCGCGCACGGGAAAAGCGGGTGCGCCCGCTTTGCGACGACAAGACGCTCACCGACATCAATGGGCTTATGATCGCCGCCCTGGCCAAGGCCGCCCGGGCCTTTGACGACGAAGAGCTGGCCAAGCGGGCCCGCCGGGCCGCCGACGGCATCCTCGCGCGGCTGGCGCAGCCGGACGGGCGCTTGCTCCATCGGCTGTGCCAGGGAGAAGCGGCCATTGCCGGCATGCTCGACGACTACGCCTTCCTGGCCTGGGGACTGACGGAACTCTACCAGACCGTGTTCGATACGGACTATTTGGGGCAGGCGGTCGCTTTGGCCCAGACCATGCTCGATCATTTCGTCGACGCCGAAGGCGGGGGGTTTTTCCTGACCGCCGACGACGGCGAAGCCTTGCTCCTGCGTCAGAAGATCTTCTACGACGCGGCCATTCCCTCGGGCAACAGCGTGGCCTTTTTCGTGCTGACCACGCTGTTTCGCCTGACCGGCGACACCGCGTTTAAAACCAGCGCCGCCGCCCTGGCTCGGGCCATGCGTCCGCGTCTGACCGATCACGCCGCCGGCTACGCCTTCTTCCTGTGCGGCCTGTCCCAGATGCTGGCCCGGGCCTCGGAAGTGACCATCGCCGGCGACCCGGACAGCCCGGACACCCATGCCCTGGCCCGGGCCGTCAACGAGCGCTATCTGCCAGAAACGGCGATGGTGTTGCGCCCGGCCCCGGATGCCGACGGTGACGAGCCGGACATCGTGGCCCTGGCCCCGTTTACCCGCTACCAGTTGCCGGTAAACGGCCAAGCCGCCGCCCATGTCTGCCGGGGCGGCTCCTGCCAGCCGCCGACCACGGATGTGGATAAAATGCTCAAATTGTTAGAGGGATGAAGAAAAGAGAAGGCAGAAAGATGCCTCCGGCGGCCGGGGGGGATAATCCCCCCCGGACCCCCTTGAAGGGAAAAGTAGATAAGGAGTTCTTGATGGGGGCCGGCAACCCGGTCGGCTTCAGACCAGGATAGCCGACATGGGCTCTTGACCGGACTTGCTTTGTTCCGGCGTCGGGATGCAGGATTCGTTCGTTTTTTTGAAGGGCTTAACCGAGTTAAAATATTGGTTCTTATTTCTCGCCAGTGTCGTCCGCCTCGGGGTACAGCGCCTCCATCTCGGCCCGGAAGGCGGCGAAGCGGCCTTCCCGGATGGCAGCCCTGGCGCGCTCCATCATGTCCGAGAAAAAAGTCAGGTTGTGCAGGGTGTTGAGGCGATAAGACAACAGTTCCTTGGCGATGTAGAGGTGGCGCAGATAGGCCTTGGAAAAGGTCCGGCAGGCATAGCAGGGGCAGGTGGGGTCAAGCGGCGTATCGTCCTGCCGGTACTCGGCCCGCTTGATGTTGACCTTGCCCTGGAAGGTAAAAAGCGTGCCGTTTCGAGCGTTTCTGGTGGGCAGCACGCAGTCGAACATGTCGATGCCGGCGGCCATGCCGGCGAGCAGGTCACGTGGTGCGCCAACGCCCATCAAGTAGCGGGGCCGGTCGGCCGGGAGCAGGGGGGCCGCGTCATCCAAGATGTCGTACATTTCGTTTCGGCTTTCGCCCACGGACAGGCCGCCCAGGGCGTAGCCGTCAAAACCGACGCCGATGATTTCCTCGGCGCTTTTGGCCCGCAAATCCTTGAAAAAACCGCCCTGGACAATGCCGAACAGGAGCTGTCCCCGGTCGCCGGCCGGGTGGGCCTCCCGGCAACGCCTGGCCCAGCGGGTGGTCAGGGCCAGGGATTTTTCGGTATAGGCCCGGTCTGCGCCGTAGGGCACGCATTCGTCCAGGACCATCATGATGTCCGAGCCCAGGTTGCGCTGGATGGAGATGACTTTTTCCGGCGAAAACAGGTGGCGCGAGCCGTCGATGTGGGAGGCGAAGGTGACGCCTTCCTCGGCGATCTGCCGCAGCCCGGACAGGCTGAAGACCTGGAAGCCGCCGGAATCGGTCAGGATGGGGCCGTCCCAGCCCATGAATTTGTGCAGGCCGCCAAGCTTGGCCACCAGCTCGTCGCCGGGGCGCAGGTAGAGGTGGTAGGTGTTGCCGAGGATGATTTGCGCCTTGATCTCGTGCAAATCGGTGGGGCACAGGCTTTTAACCGTGCCCAGGGTGCCGACGGGCATGAATATGGG
>JBKICS010000160.1:0-5655 GCA_046567015.1 Acidobacteriota bacterium
CTTCGCGCTGGTAGTGGCGGGCCAGGCGCACGGCCAGGCCGACAGCCGGGGGGAGTTTCCACAAGAGGCTGGTCAGACGCGAGCGGCCGGCCAGGTTCTCAGGCGGCCTGGGCGGCGTGGGCGACACGTTTCGGCCGTCGAAATAGGCGATCTCTAACCGGTCGCCATGATTTCGTTCCAGGGCGGCGTAGAGGCAGCGCAGGTAGCGGCCGATGCCGGTATTGACCGTGGCCAGGGGCACGGCGTTGACGATGACGCGCAGTTTTCTCATAGGATTTCGTGCTGGAAGTCTCTTGCTGGTTTACCGGCGGCAAGCGCGGACAATCGTTTCGGGAGCACGGGTTAGCGTTCGCCAGGGGCCTTGTCCAGTCGGCCGGGCAGGCGGCGCAGATTTTCTTCGATGATCCGAGCCAATCCCGACGCGTCGCCGTGCAGCAAGGATCGCCGAGAGGCCTCGATCATGGCTGCTTCGTCGGCGTTTTCCCAGGCAACCCGCCATCCATTCTGTCTGGCCAACTGGCTGACGAACTCGCGCTGCGCCCGTCCGTTGCCGTCCCGGAAGGGATGCAGTGCGTTGATTTCGCCCAGGTAATACCCAGCCCGTTCGCTGAAATGACTGGCATCGAGGCCGCGCAGCGCGTCCTCGCGCCGCAGTTGCGCAAACAACGCCTCACCCGCTGTCAGAAGATGCCGGCAGTTGGCGAAGCGGCAGTCGCCCTTGGACAAGTCGACGTCCCGGAGTTCGCCGGCCCAGGGATAGAGATCACCGAAAAGACGGGCATGGATCGCTTGCAGATGGGCGAAATCAAAATTGCCGGAGATGGGTCCGATGGCCAGTTCGAAACTGCGCCAGGCGGCCAACGAAGCTTCGGCCCGGCGCAAGGTGTCCGCGTCCGTGATGCCCAGTTTGTTGAGGAGCACTCCGGTTTGCGGATCAACGTAGCGATCCCTGCCGTCATAGCGGGTCATGGGCAAACCTGCGAACCGTGGCGCGCACCCCCTCCTCGATGGTCAGCTCCCCTCGGGCGGCTTGCCGCATGGCGTCCTCGACTTCCGGCGGCACCTCAAGGCCTTCCAAACGTTGCTGGGCAATGGCCGTGACCACTGCCTGAAGATTTTCGCGCACGGTTGCTTCCTGCATGACCGGTCTCTCCTTTGGACCCGGTTTAACCCATTTCACCCTGGCCCGCACCCGGCCCGAGCGGCCAGAACCCGTTCGGCCAGGGCCTGCATGTTGCGGATAAAAACCGCCGTGTCAAAGGCGTCGGCCCGACGCTGGCACGCCTGGCGCATCCCGAGGGCGGCTGCCGGCCCCAGTTCGGCCACGGCCCGGGCCACGTCGGCCGGCTTGGGATCCGGCGGCAGCAAAATGCCGGTTTCGCCGTGGACGACCGTCTCGGTCAGCCCGCCCTCGCGCACGCCGATGACCGGCTTGCCGGCGGCCATGGACTCCACCGGGGAGATGCCGAAATCCTCGTCGCGCGGGATGTAGATGGTGGCGATGGCCGTGCCGATAAGCCGGCGCAGCTCGGCTTCCTCGGTCCAGCCGCGGATGTCGATGTTGGGGCGCCCGGCGGCCAGCTCCCGCACCCGCCCCAGCTCCGAGCCGCCCGAGACCACCACCAGTCGCTTGTCCGGCAGGTCGCGAAAGGCCCGCACCACCACGTCCACGCGCTTGAGCACGTCCACCCGGGCCGTGGACAGGTAAAAGGGCTCCTGGCCCAGGTTGGCGAAGGCGGCCGTGTCCACCGGCGGATGGACCACCACAGCGTCGAGGCCGAGAAAATCGCGGATGCGCCGGCGCACGGTCTCGGAATTGGCCACCACCGCGTCCATGGCCCGGATGGCTGTTTCGTAGCGGCGGCGGTAGCGAGCGGCCAGGAGGCGATACAAAGGCCGGCGCAGGGGATGCTGGCGGGAGAGGTAGAAGTCGCGGTGGTCGTAGAGGGTGCGCGGCGGGGTGTGGCAGTAAAGGATCTGCGGCCCGCGGATGCGGCGATGGGCCAGCAGGCACAGCGCCCCGCTGTGCACGGCAAGGGGCGTGGCCACCGGGGCCAGGCCCTCGAAGGCCAGACACATGGCCAACGTGGCCGACAGGCGGGAAGCCAGGGGATGGCGGCCGGCGGCGTCGAGATTCTCCGGTAGCCCGTTCTCGAAATAGTCCGCAGGGAACGCCGCCGCGTCAAGCAAGCCCGTGACCAGGCCGGCCCCGAAGGCCCGGGCCAGGGCCACGGCCACTTTCTCGCCGCCGCCCGGAAAGGCGAAGGCGTCGTGCAGGACGAGGGGACGGTTGGTCATGGCGGCTCCGGCGTGGTTTTGCGCCCTGCGATAGCCCGGCCGGCCCCCGGCTGGCAATCCCCGGCCGGCCCGAGGCCCTTGATCCGGCCGGAATCGGTGCTACATAGAAAGACAGGAAAACCCCTCAGGGAGGCGGCCATGATCGAGCTACAAACCATCGTCCTTGGCGGCGTCGAGTGCGACTACGACCCTGAAACGCACATCGCCCTGATGTATTGCGCCAACTGTTCCGAACGCAACGAGGTCGAGGTCTTCCTGGGCGAAGACGGCAGACCGGAATACGCCGGCTTTGTCTGCGAAAAATGCGGCTCTTTCAACACGCCTGAAGGCTAAGCCGGGATCTTCCCGGACAATGCCGTTGCCGTCGCGGCCCGCCTCGGCTAGACCGTATGCACGGCATCGAGGCGGGACACAGTGGGGCGTCGCCATGGAGCAGGAACGAAATCTGGCGTATTATCTGGAGATGATCGAGCGGGCCCCGAGCTACCAGGATCTCGTTTTTTTCCGCAACCACAACTTCGACGCCATTGAGGCCACGCTGGCGCCCGAGGACGTGGACGCCCTCAAACGGGCCTGGACCGACCGGGCCAAGGACGAACGGGTGCCGGTGGTGCCGCCGGGGCAAAAAAGCGCCGTGGCCTGACCCCGGACGGACGTAAAGTCTCCGGCATCGATTCCGGGCGCCGGCGGGGCGGAAAAACGTCGCGGGCCGAGCCGGCCTGGCTCAGGGCGCGGGCGGAAGCCTAGGGGCCGCGACGGGTCAGATGCAGCGGCATGGACGGTCCGGATTTGGGGGAAAAGACGGCTTCGGCCGTATTCGGTCCGGTGAGCGTCCCCTTGAGCAGATGGCCGCTGGCGTGCTGGGCCGCGAACTCGGCCCCCAGAATCACGCCGGCCACATGGTAGGTGTTGGTCCCGCCGCCCACGTCCGGGATGACGATCACGCCGTAGATCATGTCGCCCTGGCGGGTGAAGCTGGCCGTGACCTCCTGGCCCAGGACCGAAGCCGACCACTTGCCGACGATGCCGGCCTCCGGCTGGGCCGGGACCGGGGAAGCCATCCCCAGCCAGAGCGCGGCCAGCAGGGCCGCGAGAAAGCACACGCGACGATTCACAGGAGTCCCTCGCGACGCATGAGCGTCATGAATTTGGTGCGAACAGCCTTGAGTTCCACGATGATGGATTCCACCTGAACGTAATGGCTGGAAAATTTGACGGCGCTGTCCAGTTCGCGCTGGCGCTTGGCCAGCCTTTGGCTGATGAAATCGAGAAAAGCCTGAGGTCCAGATTCCTTGCTATCCAAAAGCTGCTCCCACATTGCCGCCGACAGGGCGTCGCTGCGCCCGGGGCCTTCGTCGGTAACGTCGGCCGGCATTGGCGGTGTACCCGGCCTATAATCACGAACCGCCCGGCCAGCAACCCTCAAACCGCCGAGAAAAGCCCGGGAACGCCAAAAGCGGAAGCCGCCCAGGCCCAGGGAGTGGCCCAAGCGGCTTCCTTGAAAAGGCCGTGGTGGCGTGTTGGGGGAGGAGGCTAGGGGGTGACCGCCACGGCCAGTTGATTTGGAGCGGGACCGGTGTAGGAAGGCCGTCCGCTATGCCTTCCCGATTAGCAAATGCGAGGCCAAAATGACGGCATTTGCGCATAATTATTTTTGCCAATCATTTCAACAGTTCTGCAAAGTGGCCCAAAATGCCTGTATCCCGGCCAGGACAAATTGCCGCGTATGCCTTTCTTTTCGGTTAGCTTTTTTACAATCTTAACCGGCATTCGAAACTCTTCCCGCGTATCGCCGAGATCGAGTCCCTCAGTTTGGGCGCAACGCCCCATCCCCAACCCCAAAGGAGCCGGCCATGACCGCGGACAACCCCCGCAGCTTCCCCCGTCGCCATCTCATCCGCGCCCTGCTTGGCAGGGAAATACCTGCCGAGTCGCCCCCGGCCGCCTCGGCCGAACCGGGCCAGGCGGCCAGTCCCCACGCCGCCGGGGACGCCGCCTATGCCATTCCCGATTATCTGGCCGCCATCGCCGCCTACCGGGAATCGGTGCGAGGCGACCTGTCCAACGTGGCCGTGCGCAACCGGCTCGGCCATTCCCTGTACGAGTTGGGGCAATACGTCCAGGCCCGGGTGGAGTTCGAGCACGTGCTGCACCTCACCGACGGCCAGGACGTATTCGCCCGCCTGGGCCTCGGCCTGACGCTTATTGGCCTGGGCAAGACGGAAAAGGCCGTGGCCGCCTTGCAGGCCTTCGACGACCCGGAGCGGGCGGACCTGACCGCCCTGGCCCGGCGCATTGCCGACAAGCTCCCGGCCACCGAAGTGACCAGCTACCCGGGTCTGCGCCTGACCCTGGAACGTTCGGCCCGGGCCATGGGCCTGCTGCCGGATCACGGGTCGGCCTAGGCGGCGACCGCACAAGCGCCGTACCGGCGGCGACGTCCCCGGAACGGCCGTCCCAAGGATTCGCCAGGCAATCATTAGCTATGAATATAATTCAGGACTGACTGTAAATTAGGGGTTTTTCCCGAGTTGTTTCCGTGCATCGTGCACGGTATGGTGCACGGATCATGGAAGCACATGCATTCGGCGAGCGCATCCGCGCCAAGCGACTGGAACGACTGGCCCACGATCCGTGTTTCACCTTGCGCCAGTTGGCTGGCCGCCTGGGCATCCAGCCGTCCTATCTGAGCCGGCTCGAGCGGGGCGCGGTCCCGAGCCTGTCCGAGGAGCACCTCCTGGCCCTGGCCCGGGAACTGGACGACGACCCGGACATCCTGTGCGCCCTGGCCGGCAAACTCCCGGGCGACGTGCGGCGCCTGCTCCTTTCCGCCCCCGAGCGGCTCCTGCCCCTGGTCCGCGCCCTGAACCGACCGGGCGAGCTTGGCCCCGACGCCCACAACACGCCGCCCCAGTTCTGGGAATCCTACCGGGAGTCCCAGCATCTGGCCCGGGTGGGCAGCTTCGTTCGCGACCTCGAAACCGGCGAGGATTTCTGGAGCGAGGAATTCTTCCGCCTCTTCGGCCTGCCCGCAGGCAGCCCCACCCCGAGCTTTGCCGCGTTCCTCGAACTGGTGCACCCGGACGACCGCTCGGTGTTGCTCGGGGTCAGGCAGCGGCTCGCCGCCGGCGGCGACCCGGTGCATTACACCTACCGCTTCAAGCGCGGCGACGGCGTGTGGCGCCACGCCAAGGCTGTGGCCCACTGCCAATGCGACGCGGCCGGCCGGGCCCGGCGCATCGTCGGCACGGTGCAGGACGTCACCACCGAGCGCCAGGCCCTGGAGGGTCTGCGCGCCATGGCCCAGTTTCCCGAGGACAATCCCAATCCGGTGCTGCGCGTGGCCCAGGATGGCCG
>JBKICS010000161.1:0-3510 GCA_046567015.1 Acidobacteriota bacterium
CTCCCGGCAACAAGGCTCTGTCGCCCGGCCAGGGCTTCGTCCGCCCTGACTCCAGGGGGCTCCCGGCCTGCCGTCTCCTCCGCCGGGCTGCTTGCCCTGCTCGCCCTGCTGTGCCTGGCCGGACTGCTCGCCCGGCCAAGCCCGGTTCTGGGGGCCGGCATGGATTGCGCCAAGGCCAAGACCCCGGTCGAACGGCGTATCTGCGCCGATCCCGCCCTGCGGGAGGCGGACGGGGCCGTGGCCGCCACATTTGCCGCCGCCCTGGCCGCCGCCCCGGATCCGGCCGCGTTGCGGGCCGCCCAGCGCCAGTGGCTGGCGGAGCGTAACGCCTGTCCCGACGCCGCTTGCCTGCGGGACAGCCACGAGCAGCGGCGCACGGCGCTCCTCGCCCTGGCCGGCGGTTCGGCCCCGGGGACGCCGGCCGTTGCGGCGAAACCAGCCGAAGCAGGCGACGCCCGCACCGCCTTGCTGGCCGAGCGGGCCGCCTTGCGAGCCCGGCTCGGCTGGCCGGACGACTGCGAGGCCAGCTTCCAGGAGACCTACGCGCCAGACGGCGTCGGGCTGGAACTGCTCACGAGCGGGGTGGACCATTACGACCTGGGCCAGGGTCGCACGCTCTATCTGATCCAGTGCGACCAGGCCGCCTACCAGGGTGTGTACGTGGCCATGGCGACCCTTGCCGGGGACGGACCGGCCCGGCTGCTGCGTTTTCCCACGGCGGATGCCGCGATCCGTGGAGGCGTCGCTGGTGGGCAATCCGGTGTTTGACGACGCGACCAAGACCTTGACGAACCTGACCAAGGCCCGGGGCGTCGGCGACTGCGGCACCTATGCCGTCTACGCCTTTGCCGCCAACGGCGATCCCCGGCCCGTGCAGATCCGGGCGCGCGACTGTCCGAAAAACGGCGGCAAGTACCTGCCGCCCGAGCGCTGGCCCCTGGTCGACAGGCCCTGACGGCGCGTCCCCGGCGGTTGCGCCGCACCCCTAGCCCGCCCACAAAGCCGCGCTGCCGGCCCCAAGGCATTAAAAAAGGCCGCCCGAAGGCGGCCTGGCGACCGGCGCAGGGTCCTGTCTACAAAATCGGCAGATAGCGCTCGATCTCCCATTCCGTGACCTGGGTGCGGTAGGCGTCCCATTCGGCCTTCTTGTTCTCCACCAGGGCGGCGTGGAGGTGATCGCCCAGCACCTCGCGCATGAGCTCGCTCTTCTCCAGATGATCCACCGCCTCGCGCAGGCTGCCCGGCAGCGAGGTCACGCCCTTCTCGAGCATCTCCTCGTCGGTCATCTTGAAGATGTTCTCTTCGATGGGCGCTTCCAGGTTGTACCCGTCCTCAATGCCCTTGAGCCCCGCGCCGAGCATGGCGGCAAAGGACAGGTACAGGTTGCAGGCCGGGTCGGGGCTGCGCAGTTCGATGCGCGTGGCCGCTTCCTTGCCCGGCTTGTACATGGGCACCCGGACCAGCGCCGAGCGGTTGCGCCGGGCCCAGGCGATGTACACCGGAGCCTCGTAGCCCGGCACGAGGCGCTTGTAGGAGTTGACCCACTGGTTGGTGACGAGCGTGAATTCCGGGGCGTGGCGCAGCAGTCCCGCGATGAACCCCTTGCCCTCGGCCGAGAGGTGGAAGGGGTCGGAGACGTCGTAGAAGGCGTTTTTGGAACCGCGAAACAGCGACTGGTGGCAGTGCATGCCCGAGCCGTTTTCGCCGAAAAGGGGCTTGGGCATGAACGTGGCGTAGCAGCCGTGCTTGCGGGCCACTTCCTTGACCACCACCCGGTAGGTCTGGGCGTAGTCGGCCATGACCAACCCTTCCTGGTAGCGCAGGTCGATCTCGTGCTGGCTCGGGGCCACCTCGTGGTGGCTGTATTCCACGGCCACGCCCATGGATTCCAGGGCGAAGTTGATGTCGCGGCGCACGTCGTTGGCCAGATCGCGCGGCGGGGCGTCGAAATAGCCGCCGTGGTCGAGAATTTTCGGCTCGGTGGAGTTGGCAAAAAGGAAGAATTCCAGCTCCGGGCCGACGTAATAGGTGTAGCCCAGGTCGGCGGCCTTCTTGAGCATGCGCTTTAATACGTAGCGCGAATCGGCCGCGAACGGCGTGCCGTCCGGGTTTTTGACGTCGCAGAAAAGCCGGGCCACCGGGCGATCCGACGGTCGCCAGGCCACGAGTTGGAAGGTGGAGGGGTCGGGGAAGGCCACCATGTCCGATTCCTGGATCTTGGTGAACCCGGTGATGGACGACCCGTCAAAGCCCATGCCCTCCTCGAAGGCGTTTTCCAGTTCCCGGGGGGTTATCTGGAAGCTTTTGAGCACCCCCAAGACGTCGATGAACCAGAACTGGATAAACGATACATTGTAATCCTTGACGGCCCGCAGCACGTCGTCGGCGTTTTTGCAATTAAAGACCGCCATCTGGCATATCCTCCGTTTGCAGGTTGGCGCAGGGATGCGGCTTCCCCGGACGCGGGACGCGCCGCAAGGGCGGAAAGGACGTACTCTGGCCTATTTGTCGCCTCAAATCAAGGCGTTAAGGCCGCTGCCGCTACAGGCCCTTGCGCTCGATAAACCGCAGCATGGCCACGAACGCGGCCAACAGGACGGCGATGACCAGCCAATGGGGCAGCCCCAGCACCCCCGGCAGGGTGAGCTTGCCGTAATCGCCCCAGGTGTACACCGTCCCCAGCAGGGCGTCGTAACAGCGGGCGAACACCGCCGCCCCGACCAGCATGCCGGCGATGGCCCACAAGCCGTCCAGCCGGCCCTCGCCCACGGCCCCGACCGAGGTGCCCGGACAGTAGCCCACCAGCCCCCAGCCCAGGCCGAAAATCAGCCCACCCAGGATGTTGGCTCCAAGGATCGTGGCCTTGAGCGAGAGCTTGACCAGCCCCAGGTCGTTTAAGAGATAGATGCCGACCATGGCCACCATGATATGCGACAGCATGAACTTGACGATGGTCAGGTCTTTTAAGCGCAGCGCCCCGAGCTGTTTGTCGTAACGCAACACCTGGCCGCGCTGGAGCAGGAAGCCGAAGAGCACGCCGGTGACCAGCCCGAAAAAGAGTTCCATGTCATTTCCCCCGGTAGAGCAGCCGGGCCATGACGATGCCCCCGGCGAAGAAGCAGGCTCCGGCCACATATCCCGAAATGGCCATCTGGGACATGCCGGACAGGCCATGGCCGCTGGGACAGCCGTCGGCCAGACGCGCCCCGAACATGGCCACCGCGCCGCCGACGAACGCGGCTGCGCCCCGCAGCCAGGGGCTTGGGCCAAAACGCGCTTTCCAGGTGTCCGGCACGAGTTGCATCTTGAAGTCGCCGGAGAGCTGGGCGGCCAGGTACGCGCCCACGGCGATGCCGCACACGAACAGGAACTGCCAGTCGAAGACCGGTTTTTCCTTGAGATAATACGAAAGCGTGGTCACCACTTCCGGGGCGTAGAGGCGCTCGGCCATGCCCGCGCCACGCACGAAGGTGGTGGATGCGCCCAGGTACTTGCCGGCCACCAGCACCG
>JBKICS010000162.1:0-4738 GCA_046567015.1 Acidobacteriota bacterium
TCGACGGGCGCGACGCGGCCACGGTCCTGGGACTTCACCCCAGGCCGTAAGGACGACGGGGCAGCCTGCGGCGTCCCTGAAAAAATACTTATTCAAGGGTGTTGCCGATAAATCCCGGTGTGCTCTTTTCGAGGACGCGACACGGTCTAGCGCGGGGAAAAGGCGCGCAGGGTCGCTTCCAGGTCGGCCTGCCGGGCGCTGCAGTCAGCCAGAGTCCGGCCGCGCGCCTCGATGTCGGCGAAAAAGGGCTCGAACCGCTCGGCCAGCTCCCGGAAAATCCGGTCCAGCCGGGCGCTTAAGCGCTCGTCGAGCTCCTGGCGCAGCTTCTCGCCCCCGCCGGCCAGACGCCGGCGCATCTCGGCCAGCACCCGGGGACGCTGCCAATACAGCGCGCTGCCGGCCAGCACCGCGCCCAAGGCCGCCACCACGCCGCCGGTGACGTCGATGACCGCGCTTTTGACCGATACGGCAAAGATCGTCCCCAGCACCACCAGCGCCCCGCCCAGGGCCGCCCTGGGGTCCATGGCGGTCACGGTGCTAGGGTCGATGCCGGCCAGGGGACCGCCCTCGGCGAGCAGGGCTTCCACCCGCTCGGCCACCTCGTCGAGCACCCGCTGGCGTTGGCCCGACAAGGCGTCGCCGTCGGCCGCCTCCGCAGTCAGCCGCCGCAGCTTGAGCTCGTCTACGAGCATCCGGGCATAGCCGGACACGCTCTCGAAAATATGGGCCGCGCCCTGGGCGGCGATGCCCTCCACCTCGCGCTCCAAATCCCGGGCGAAGGCCTCGCCCAGTTCGGCCAGGCGCGCCGTGGGCCCGGCCGCCCCCTTGCCCCGCCGCCACAAGCCGGTAATCGACCGGCCGAGCATGCCGGAGAGGGTCAATTCGGCGGCAAAGGCGTTTTCGAACTCGCCGGACAGCCGGGCGTAGGCCGCCTCCACCCGGGTTCGCAACACCTCGGCTTCCCGACCGGCCGCCTGCCGGGCCGCCTGCAAGCGGTTGCGGATGCGCCGGGCCTCGGCGTCGTCGGAGGCCAGCTCCGCCTGCCTGGCGGCCAGGGCCGAGCCCAGCTCGCCGGAAAGGCGTAAGGCCGAACGCCGGGTGGCCTCGAGCTTGCCCGCATAGTGCCCGCCGTCGGCGGTCATGGACCGGATATGGCGGCGCAGGGCCTCGACGCCGCTGCCGGCATCGTCGGCTGTCCCCACGGCCGAGACCAGAAAAATGCTGGGATCATCGAGGCCTCGCGCCCGAGCCAGTTCGCGCAGCCGGGCGGAATTGACCTCGATCTGCTCGGGACTGGCCAGATCGGCCATGGTCAGGGCAAAGGCCACGTTGCGGCCCCAGGTGTCAGCCACCAGATCGAAAAACTCCCAGGCCGAGCGGGAATAGGGATTGATGGCGGAAAAGGCGAACAGCACCAAGTCGGCCCGGGGAATGAACTCCTCGGTGATTTCCTGATGCCGGTCGATGATGCTGTCCACGCCCGGGGTGTCGACGATGGCCAGGCCGTCGAGCAGGGGGTTGTCCACCGCGACCCGGGTGACCAGCGATCCGGCCTCGGTCTCGCCCACGGCGTCGCCCCGGCTGATGATGCGGATGCGGTCGGTGCAGGGGTCCGGGGCCACGTCGGTGACGCGCTCGCCGAGCAGGGCATTGATGAGGCTGCTCTTGCCGGCCTTGACCTCCCCCACCACCACGAACAAAAACGGCTCGGTCACATGGGCCAAGAGCTCCTCGGCCAGGGTCGCCGCCTCGGGCCGGCCGCAACCGGCCAACAACTCGTACAACCGGCCAAGATAGCCGGACAATTCGGCCCGCAGGGCCAGATAATGGGTTTCCAGCAGCGTCGTCGTCACAAGGCTCCCATGTCGTCGCGGTTACTGGGGCAAGAACCAGTCGAATCCCAACGAATCGATGTCCCCGTCCTCCGCCGGCTTGCCGTCGCCCTTTTTCCCGCCTCGGGTCGCGGCCTGGCAGACTTCCTCGGCCCGCACGAGGTCGGTGGCCGCGATGCGAATGGAATTGCCGTCGGTAAAGGCTCCGTCTTCCCCGACATAGTGCATGAGAATCAGGCTCACGGCCATGCCGCTCCCCGACTTGAGGCTCCATTTCCAGGTGCGCAGGGTGCCGAAGGCATTGCCGCGCCACTCCTTGGGTTCGCCGTAGCGCTTTTTGAGCGCCTCCAGAATACGGTTGAAAAACGTCAGGGAATCGTCGGCGTAGTTCATCTTGATGCGCACCACCCGGCCCTTGGCGGCGCACAGGCCATAGTCCACGTAGCCGCTGCGATAGCCCTTGAGCGGGGCCACGGGCATGACGCCCAGCGACGGTCGATGCAACAGCCGTTCGGCTTCGGCGGGCACGAGCTTGCCGGCCTGGGACTCCACGGTCTGCCCCAACCTGATCCCGGCCAGAGACTCCGGTCCCTCCACGGCCCGGGCCTGGCTTGCGGCGGCCAACAGCACCACGCCCAACACGACGGCCACGACGTGCCAGGCCGGCACCACGGCGAGCATGCGCATTATAAGCTCCTCCTCAAAACCACGACCCGATGGTCAGGAAAAATTGGCCAAGGCCTCTTCCTGGGTGGCGAAAATCGGAAAAATCTCAGTATAACCGGATATTTCAAAAACTTCCTTCATGTAGTCCTTGATGGATGAGAGCACAAGCTTCCCCTGGATCTTCTTGAGCTGCTGCAAGGCCAACAGCAGCACGCGCAGGCCCGTGGAGTTGATGTAGTCCACCTCCCTGAAATCCATGAGCACCTTTTTCTTGCCCTGCCCCAGGATCTCCATCACCTTGTCTTCCAGAACCTTCGAGGTATTGCTGTCGAGCCTGCCGCCAAGCTCGAGCACGGTGACCTCGCCGCTCTCCTTCTCCACGAGTTGCATATCGCCCCCTTTACAGTGTCAGATGTCTTTTTCCAGCAGCAGGCGGTTGGTTCCGCCCACGCGTTCATAGGCTACGCGATCCATGATGGCGCGCACCAGATGGATACCAAGCCCCCCGATGGGCCGGTCGCTGATCGGAGCCCCGACGTCGGGCACCTTGGCCGTCAGCGGGTCGAAGGGCCGTGCGTCGTCCGTCAGCAGAAAACGCAGGCGGCTTCCCTCCTGGGACATGGACACGGCGATGTCGTGCGCGCCGTCCTCGGGATAGCCGTACGTGATGGTATTGGTGAGCAGCTCGTCCAGAACCAGGCGGATCTGGTAACGCACCTTGGCCGGGAGGCCATGGGCCTCGCCAAAGGCCTCCACCGCATCGGCCACGCGGTCGAGTTCGAGCAGGCGGTTTGCTATGCGCAAGGAAAAACCCGGCAGCATCCTGTCCCCGGCGCGCGGTCCTTGCCGGACCAATGTCACGGCGCGCGAGCTTGGCGTCCGGCGGGGGTCGTGCCACTGCCGCGCCGTCGGTTGGTCAAACGACCGGTCGAGCCGTCACGGGACAGTCCGACCGTTGCGGCAGGGTTCCTGTTTTTGATGGCCATGTCAAGGCGCGCCGGCGCGTTGCACGGTTGCAAGGGGCGGCGACGGACGGTAAAGGCTCCTGGCAAGGAGCATCGACGCCATGAAAGACTTAAACGACGCCCTGGTCGAGAACCAGGCCGACGCCACCGAAGCGTTTCTCAAGTCCCTGCCGGAGCTCAAACCCGGCGAAACCTTCCGCTTCGCCTGCCATCCCGAGGTTCCCTGCTTCAACGCCTGCTGCTCGGACCTGACGCTCATGCTCACGCCCTACGACGCCCTGCGCCTGCGCCGGGCCCTTGGCGTTTCGCCCAGCGACTTCATCAACCACTTCGCCGTCCGCTTCGTCGCCCCGGACACCGGCTTTCCCATGCTGCATCTCAAGATGCGCGAGGAACGCCAGAAGCGCTGCCCCTTCGTCTCGCCCGAGGGCTGCAAGGTCTACGGCGACCGCCCCGGGGCCTGCCGCACCTATCCCCTGGGCCGGGCCACCAAGCTCGACGACGACGGCGGAGTCATCGAACAGTTCTTCGTGGTTAAGGAACCCCACTGCCGGGGCTTCGAGGAGAACCGCGACTGGAGCGCCGCCGGCTGGCTCACCGACCAGGACCTGGCCGTCTACAACCGCTTCAACGACCGCTACATGTTTCTCATGGCGCTCACCCGGGGCAAGGGCGTGGGCCTGTCCCCCAAGCAGATCCAGATGGTCTGGCTGGCCCAGTACCAGCTCGACGAGTTCCGGGAGCTCATCGGCAAGATGGGAATCTTCAATCTGGTGGAGATCGACGCCGCCCGAAAGGAGCGGATCACGACCGACGAGGAGCAGACCCTGCTTTTCGGCCTCGACTGGCTGGAGCTGGTCTTTTTCGGCCGCCAGGAACGGCTTCGCCGCAAGCGCCATGACATTTGAGCACGAAAAGATCCTGTCCCGGGAAGCCCTGGCCGCGACCATCGCCCGGACGCGCCAGGGCCGCCGGGTGGTTTTTACCAACGGCTGCTTCGACCTGCTCCATGCCGGCCATGTGGACCTGCTCATCCGGGCCCGGGCCCTTGGCGACCTGCTGGTGGTCGGCGTCAACGACGACGGGTCGGTGGCCCGGCTCAAGGGCCCGAGCCGGCCGGTGACGCCGCTTGCCCAGCGGGCCTACGTCCTGGCCGGGCTGGCCTGCGTGGATCATGTCTGCGCCTTTGCCGAGGACACGCCGCTGGCGCTGATCGAGGCGGTTTTGCCCGCTGTGCTGGTCAAGGGCGGCGACTGGCCGGTGGCCTCCATCGTC
>JBKICS010000162.1:4748-5061 GCA_046567015.1 Acidobacteriota bacterium
CACGGCCCGGGGCGGCTTGGTGGCGAGCCTGCCGCTGTTGCCCGGGCTCTCCACCACCGCCGTCATCGCGCGTATCCTGGCCGCGAACCCGCCCGGGCGGAAAGAAAAGGCGTAAGATGCCTCCGGCGGCCGGGGGGATGATCCCCCCGGACCCCTGCACCGGGAAAAGAGGTTCAAAATTTGAGAATGCGACACTAGGGCAGCCCCCAGCTCGACCAGAGGGCGTGCAAGTCGCTTTCCGGCAAAACGGCCAGCAGCGGCCGGGCCGCCGGATCGAGCCAGGCGACCAGGGCGGCCGCCGCCTCGGCCGGGA
>JBKICS010000163.1:0-3986 GCA_046567015.1 Acidobacteriota bacterium
CGCCTTCGACCAGTTCCTGGCCGAGAATCCCAACAGCCCGCTGACCCCGAACGCCCTGTACTGGGTGGGCGAGGGAGCCTTTGCCCGGGGCGAGTACCAGACGGCCATCGCGGATTTCGAGAAAGTGGCCAAGGGCTGGCCCGGCCACCACAAGGCGGCGGATTCGCTGTACAAGATGGCCATGGCCCAGGAAAAGGCCGGTGATGTGGCCGCGGCCCGGGCCACCCTGGAGCGCTATCTCAAGGACTATCCCAACGCGGAGCTGGCCGCGGTGGCCCGCCAGAAGCTTCAGGCCCTGCCCAAATGACCCAGGGCGTCGCGTCACCCCGAAGCGAGGCCTGGACCGCCGATGCGGCCTTCGTGGCCGAATGCCTGGCCTGTCTGCGCCTGCGCCACCAGTCCGGGGTCGGGCCGCGCACCGTCAAACGCATTTTTACGCGCTACCAAAGCGCGGCCGAGGCCCTGGCCGACGCCCGTTCCTTCGGCCCCCAGGGCCTGTGCGACGACGCCACGGCCGGAGCCCTGGCCCGGGGCCTGACCCTGCCGGCCGCCGAGGCCGAACTGGCTGCCGCCGCTGCCAAGGGGCTCGTTCCGCTGCCCTATTTTCACCCCGCCTATCCGGCCAGGCTGCGCGAGCTGCCCGATCCGCCGGCCGTGCTCTACGCCATCGGCGACATCGGCCTGCTTGCCGGACCGTGCGTGGCCATGGTCGGCGCGCGCCAGTGCTCGCGCTACGGCTTCGGCGCGGCCTACGATTTCGCCGCCGGCCTGTCGGCGGCCGGCATCACGGTCGTCTCGGGCCTGGCCTACGGCATCGACCGGCAGGCCCATCTGGGCGGCCTGGCCGGACCGGGGCGGTCGGTGGCCGTGCTCGGCACCGGGCTCGATCTGGTCTACCCCGACGCCAATCTCGACGTCTGGCGGGAACTGGCCGCCGGCGGGGCCATCGTCAGCGAATTCGCCCCGGGCACGCCGCCCCGGGCGGCCAATTTCCCGGTGCGAAACCGCATCATCGCCGGCCTGTCGCTGGGGGTCATGGTGGTGGAGGCGGCCGACCGCTCGGGCAGCCTCATCACCGCCCGCCTCGCCCTGGAGCAGGGCCGCGAGGTGTTCGCCCTGCCCGGGCCGGTCAACCTGCCGACCTTTGCCGGCTGCCATGCCCTGCTGTCCCAGGGGGCGCATCTGGTGCAGTCGGCCGAGGACATCGTGTCCGGCCTGGCCCGGGAACTGGCCCCCTATGTCGACGCCCCCCGGCCGGCCCCACCCGGGCGCGCCCCCCGGGAACCGGCTGCGTCCGCCGTGCCGGCCGCTCCCCGCGCGCCGTCCCGTCCCGCGCAAAAGGCCGCCTCCCGGCTGGCGAAGCCAGCCTCCGCGCCCCTCGTCCAGGCCCCGGCCCGGCCGGCGGCCGCAGCGCCGCCGGTTGCGCCCGAGGGCCTCTCCCCGGTGGAATACGGGGTGCTGGACGCGCTGTCCGACGGCTCCAAACGCCATATCGACGCCCTGGCCGCGACCCTGTCGGTCGCGGCCAAGGATCTCTCCAGCGCCCTGGTTTTGCTCGAACTCAAGGGTCTTGTGCGGAAATGGCCGGGCATGTACTACACCGGGGAAGCGCAAGGATAACCCGGCCCATGCAGAAAATTCCCCTGACCCTGGCCAAGCCCGGCATGATTTTGGCCAAGCCCGTGACCCGGCCCGACGGCATTGCCGTGGCCGCCGCCGGCTCGGAACTGTCCCAGGGCATCCTGGACCGCTTGGACACCATGGGCGTGAGCCATGTGGTGGTGGAGGGCGAACCGGTCAATCTCGACGGCGCTCCGGGCGGCACGTCCTACGACAAGCGCCTGGAACGGCTTGATTTCCTGTTTCGCAAATACCCCGAGGACAAGTGGATGGGACAAATACGGCGGTTGCTCGACCATTATTTCCGCATGAAGGCCGCCGCCAGCCTGGCCATGGCCGAGGCCGCCAAGGCCGCCAGCCAGCCCGAGGCCGCCCCGGAAGACGCCGCAACACCCAAGCGCAAGGACGCCTGATCATGGTCGAGGATCTGCGCTCCGAGCGCAAGGGCCGCATTCTGGCCGTGCGCGACCTGCCCACCCTGCCCAAGGTGCTCGAAGAGGTGTCCAAGCTCGTCGAGCGGCCCGATTCCACCACCGAGCAGGTGGCCAAGCTCATCAGCATGGACCAGGTGCTCTCGGCCAAGGTTCTCAAGATGGTCAACTCGCCGGTCTACGGCTTTCCCGGCCGCATCAGCTCCATCGGCCACGCCCTGGTCCTTCTGGGCTTTAACGTCCTGCGCTCGATCATCGTCTCCACCTCGGTCTTCGAGGTCATGACCGAGAACATGGTGGGGCTTTGGGAGCACAGCCTGGGCTGCGCCATGGCCTGCGGCTCCATCGCCCGGATGCTCAAGCTGAAAGACGCCGAGGAATACGCCGTGGCCGGCCTGCTCCACGACCTGGGCAAGGTGGTGGCCACGGTGCAGCTGCCCGACCTCAAGCCCGAGATCGAGCAGGCCGTGGCCGAGCGCGACCTGTACTACCTCGAAGCCGAGCGCGCGGTCCTGGGCTTTGGCCACGACCGCATCAACGCCTGGCTCGCCGACCACTGGAAACTGCCGGCCAACATCAAGGAAGGGCTGGCCTACCACCACAAACCCCACCTGGCCCAGCTCTATCCCGAGATGGCCTGCGTGACGCACATCGGCGACTTCATGGCCCGGGCGTTCGAATACGGCTTTTCCGGGGATGTGGGGGTCACCTACCTGCAGCCGGAGTCGCTCAAGATCCTCAAGATCCGCCCGGCCGATTTCGAGAAGCTGCTCGACGAAGTCAGCGGCCAGCTGGTTGAGCTGGGCGATCTGCGCTTTACCTGATCCGCCATGCCCGCCGCTCCCTTGCGTGCCTTTACCCGCACCCAGAAAATCCTGGTGCTCAGCCCCGACCCGGACCTGGCCGCGCTGTTCGCCGCCGCCTTCGATCCGGCCGAGGCCGAAGTGCTGGTCCAGGCCCGGGGCCGGGGGGCCATCGAAGCGCTGTTCACCGATCCGCCGGACATGCTGGTGGTGGATTCACGGCTCGCCGATATTCCGGTGCCCGAGCTGGTGGCCATGGTCAAAAGCGAGAACGTCTACCGCCAGTTGCCGGTGGCCCTGATCCTGGACGAGGGGCAACTGGATCAGGACGTCGACTGGTGCGCCGTGGAAGTGGACGAGCTGCTCACCCGGCCCATGACCGCCGCCATGCTGCGCGCCCGCGTCACCCTGGCCCTGGCCCGGGCCACGCGCTCCCTGGACGCCAATCCGCTGACCAAGTTGCCGGGCAACACCTCGATCATCGGGCGCATCCAGGATCTCATCGACCGCCGGGAAGACTTCGCCCTGGCCTATGCCGACCTGGATTATTTCAAGTCGTTTAACGACAAGTACGGCTTTTCCCGGGGCGACGAGGTGCTCATGATGACGGCGCGCATCATCGTCAACACCGTGCGGGCCGCAGGCGGTCCCCGGGCGTTCGTCGGCCACGTGGGCGGCGACGACTTCGTCTACATCATGGCCATCGACCGGGTGGAAGCGGCCTGCGCTTCGGTAGTGGCCAGCTTCGACAACATCGTGCCCCATTTCTACGACGCCGAGGACCGCGACCGGGGCTTCATCCAGTCCATGGACCGCGAGGGCAACCGCCGCGCCTTTCCCCTCATGGCCATTTCCATCGCCGTGGTCTATAATCGCGGCGGCAAGCTCACGCACTATGGCGAGGCCTCGCAGACGGCCATGACGCTGAAAAAGAAGGCCAAGGAAAATCCCAAGAGCTGTTATGTCCTTGACAAACGGCAACGCTGACCCGCCGCTGCCGACCGAAAGGCCACAAACCGTGGCGGCCTTTCTCGTCTTCCTGGAGGCCCAGAAGGGCTATTCGCCGGCCACGTTGGCGGCCTATGCCGCCGATCTGGAGCAGTTCGCCGCCTTTCTGGCCGGCCGGGGGCTT
>JBKICS010000164.1:0-4950 GCA_046567015.1 Acidobacteriota bacterium
CGTCGTGGCCGGGCGCACCACGGTGGAGCGCATCATTGAGGCTTCCAAGTCCCGGGCCGACCGGCTCATGGGCTTTGGCCAGCGTATTTTCAAGGTCGAGGATCCGCGAGCCCGCATCATCAAGAACACCTACCAGAATCTCGTGAAAAACGGGTATGCCAAGCGCGACGCCTTCCACGACATTGCCCTGGAAATCGAGGAACGCGCCCTGGCCGACGCCTATTTCGCCGAGCGCAATCTGTATCCGAACACCAATTTCTACGCCAGCTTGCTGCTGCGGGCCATCAACATCCCGGTGCGCATGTTCCCGGTCATCACCGCCATGGGCAACATGCCCGGCTGGATCGCCCACTGGAATGAGGAGACCAAGTCCCCGGACCAGCGCATCCACCGGCCGCGCCAGATTTATATGGGCCGCAAGCGCCAGGCCTACACGCCCATGGAGAAACGCAAGTCCTGATCGCCAAGCACCGCGCAAGCGCCGGCGGCCTGTCCGTCCCGGTCCGGCCTGGAAGGCGCCGTCCCCTCGCGGCGGCCGCTTTGGGTCGGCCAGGGGGAGGCCGTTCCCAACCGGCGGCCTCTTGTCCTAACCAGGGGGCGTCGAGTCCAACCGGGGTCCGCCCCGGGGCTGCCGGCGGCGTCCCGTGGCGGGGCTGTCGGGGTTTTCGGCGAGATCTTGCGCCCCGGGTCGGCCGGCAGTCGTGCCGGCGTGGCCCTGGCGGCCAGCCCGACCCCGGCCGACCTGTCCGGCCATTCCCTGTACCCTGCCCCGTTACCGTTATCCATTTCCGAGCCTTTTCGACCTCCGAGGTACCATTTTATGCGTAAATACCCCCTGTTTTCGATCCTCTGCCTGGCCTTGATCCTGTGCTTGGCGGCCCCGGCCGCCGTTTGGGCCGCCGCCGCCGATTCGGCTCCGGCCGTTGCCAGCGACCAGGCCAACCCGGCCAAAGCCGCGCCATGTGCCGATACGGCAGGCTCCCCCTCCCCGGAGAAGCCTGCGGCCAAGGCGGTCGACAGCGCGACCGTGAAGCCGGCCGACAAATCAGCGGCCACGACCGGCGGCGACAAGGCGGCCGACAAATCAGCCGACAAAGCGAACGAAAAATCCCCCGACACGCCGCCGGCCAAGGACGCGGCCAAGCCGGTCGAGAAACCGGCCGATACACCGGCGGCCAAAGCAACCGAGAAGCCGGCCGACAAATCAGCCGACAAGTCGGCGGCCAAGGATGCCGCCAGGCCGGCGGAGAAATCGTCCCAGAAACCGGCCGACAAGCCGGCGGCCAAAAACGGCGGCGACAAGACGGACAAGGCCGAGAAAGTCGAAGCCGAGGCGGAGGCCGACCAGCCCAAGGACTGGCAGGTGCTGCTCTCCATCCACCAGGAATCGTTGGTGCAGCAGGCGGTGCGGTTCAAGTCCATGGAAGAGCTGTTGCCCAAAAACGTCCGCCGCTTTCGTACCGATCTCTCGGCCCTGGAAGGCAAGATCGACGAAATGGGGCTGATCATCAGCCTGTCCGGCGGCAACCCCTGGGAGTTGCGGGCCGTGCTCAGCGATCTGGCCCGCATCCGCCGCTCGGTGGAAGCGCTCATGGCCCCTTCCCAGGAAAGCCGCGACGAACTGGAAAAAATCGCCGTCCGCCTGGATTCCCTCAAGGAAGAATTCACCAAGCGCCTGGAAGACGATCCCGAACCGCAGATTGCCGACGCCATTCATTATTATCTGCGCTATGTAAAGAGCGTGCGCACCTCGCTGTCCGGGGTCTCGGCCACCCTGGACAAGGAGCTCGCCCCGGCGCGCGATGTTCTGGCGGGCCTGGACAAGACGGAAGAAGCCCTGCGTCTAAAAATCCCCAAGGCTTGGAAAACGTATTATTTCACTGCCTCAAACGAACTTTTTTCGCAAAAGTCCTGGAACGACCTGGAAACCCGGGTGCAGCATTGGGTCAAGTCCAACGGCTCCATGCTGCGCTCGCTCACCCACGGGGGCGACGCCGCCCGGGCCGTGGCCGTTTTAACCAAGGCCGGCGTGGCCTTGGTCATCCTGCTGGCCGCCGGGTTCGTTGGCGCGCTACGACTGCGCCGCAGCCACCCGAAGCTGGCCCAGGTGGGGACGCTCTATCGCGTGTGGCTGCTGGCCGGGCTGGGACTCATCCTGCATTGGGTGGCCGGCGGCGCGCCGCTGTTGTTGCAGGAAGTCCTCAATATCGTGGCTGAAATCCTGTTGGCTGCCGGTTTGGCTGTCTTCTCGCAGTATCTGGCCGAGGTGTCCGGGGCTGTACCGGCCGGAGCCGGAAGTCCGTTGCGTGGTCTGTGGGCCATGTTTTCGCTGGGACTGTTGCTGCAGATCGCCGATCTGCCCGAACCGGCCCTGTCGGCGGCCTGGATGGGCTTGCTGCTGCTGTTCATCCTGACGGTTGGCCGGAGCCTGCGTCGCTACGAAGGGCCGTTGCGGCTGTTGTGCCGGGCCACCCCACACCTTTTTACGGTCCTGGTGGTCATGGTGGCGCTCGGCTGGCAGCATCTGTCCGTGCTGGTGCTGGCGGGCTGGTTCCTGTTGTTGGCCGCGGTGCAGATCGGGGCGGGGCTGTCGCGCATCGTCGCTTCCTGGCAGGCCCGGGCCAGTGAGGAAGGGGCCTCGGCGCTCACCCGGGGCATCGTCTCGGGACTGGGCTTTCCCCTGATCTTCATGTCGCTCTTCCTGCTGGTGCTTTACTGGTTTTCCACGGAACTCGGCGGCCAGGAACTGTTCATGGAAGCCGTGGGCTTCACCATCGCCGTGGGCACGGTTTCCGTCACCCTGGGCCGCCTGGCCCTTATTCTCACCGGCTTTTTCGTCACCCGCTCGACTCTTTTCGCCATCCGTTCGTTTATCCGCGACCTGCCTCGGCTGCGCCCGGGGGTCGATCCCGGGGTGCGCGACGTGCTGGAGACGACATCGCTCTATGTGCTCTGGGGCCTCTACATCCTGGTTTCACTGTTCCTGCTCGGATTCTCATTTACCAGCCTGGCGGTGGTGGCTGGCGGTCTGTCCGTCGGCATCGGCTTTGGCCTGCAAAACATCGTCAACAACTTCGTGGCCGGGCTGATCCTGCTCTTTGGCCGCTCCATCCAAGCCGGCGACACCATCCAGATCGACGCCATCTGGGGGCAGGTGCGCAAGGTCAATATCCGCAATACCGTGGTCCAGACCTTCGACAACGCCACGCTGTTCGTACCGAACTCCGATCTCATCAGCGGCAAGCTCGTCAACTGGACCCACCGCGATCCCACCGTGCGCCGGGAAATCGCCGTGGGCGTGGCCTACGGCTCGGACACCCAGCTCGTGCGCCAGATTCTCCTGGACGCGGCCACCAACCACCCCCATGTGCTGCCGACGCCCGAACCGTCGGTGCAGTTTACGAATTTCGGGGAAAGCTCGCTCGATTTCAAGCTGCTGTTCTGGGTGGACAATGTAGGGGCCGCCGTGTCCACCACCTCGGACATCCGTTTTGCCATCGACAGGCGCTTTCGCGATGAAGGCATCGACATTCCCTTCCCCCAGCGGGAGGTGCGCATCGTGTCCGGCCATCCGGAGGAAATATGCCAGGCGGCCGGAGCCGGCGCGGCCGATTGACCGGGGCGCTTTGCCCTTGGCGCGGGACAGCCGGCCGGGAATCTGCTACGGTCCGAAAAAAGGGACTTTGCATGACGCAACGAGCCATGATCCTTGCCTGCCTGCTGCTGGCCGTCCTCGCCGCCGCCGGCTGCAAGAAAAAAAGCACGCCGCCGGCCATGCCGCAGATCACCTATCCCGCGCCGACCAATCCCCTGGAGGCCGAGCGGAATCAATTGGAAGAGGAAAAGCGGACCTTGTCCGAGGACTACAGCGAAAATATCGACCGCATCCAGCGGATCAATGCCCGGCTGATCCAGATCAACATCGAGCTGCGTCGCCAGACCAACCCGCTGTACTGACAGGCGGGCATGGCCGCCCGAGCGGGGCGGCCAGCCGGTATGACGTCGGCGTACTTCGCCTGAGTGGCCCACCAGGGCGGCACGCCGGCCGGGGCGGGCGATGCGTTGGCGCGTCACGACCGGGCAGGGCGATGCCCCGACAACCAAGGACCAGAGCCATGTTTGGACGCTTGTCACGAAAAAAACCGCGTCTTGACGCCATCACCGCCTTTCTCGGGGCCGGCACCGCCTATCATGGCCAGTTCAATTTCCAGGGCGTCGTGCGTATCGACGGAGAGATCTTTGGGGATATCGTTTCCGACGGGGTGTTGGTGCTGGGTGAGCAAGGCCTGGTCGAGGGCAGTATCCAGGTGGGCGAACTGGTGACGAGCGGCCGCATCATCGGCGACGTCGCCGCCAGCCGACGGCTTGTCCTGAACAAAAGCGCCAGGGTGCGCGGCAATCTCGTCGCACCTTCGGTGGTCGTCGAGGCTGGCGCGGTCATAAACGGCCGGTGTTGCATGACCGGACCGGAGGCCGTCGCCATGGCGGCCGACGAGGTCCCGTGCGCGTTGGCCGCCACCACGGACGCCGTCACGGAAACGCCGTAATTTTGGGGATTGCCAAAACCGTTGCGGGCGATTAATGGCAAAACTCCGCCACGCGCCCCGTTGTAAGGAGTCCCGCCGCATGGGCCAATTTTTTCCCGATGCCGATCAGTTTCCCCTGGAAGATCAGATCAAGCACCTCGGCGACGACGAGTTGCTCGATTTCTGGGAGGAGACCCAATACCTGGAGCGCATGCTCGTTGAAGAGGAAAATTCCGAAGCGGAACATTCTCTGGAATACGAGCGGGCGATTTTGCAGGAACTGATGCTGCGTTCCTGCCGCCGCACCCTGGCCGGCAACGGTTAGGCTTTCCCGACCGCCGGCCCCTGCGAGGCTCCCCTGGACGGGGCCGCCCGCGTTGGTCCGTTCCCGAAAGAATACGTCGTCACTCTTGGTAGGACGTGC
>JBKICS010000165.1:0-6133 GCA_046567015.1 Acidobacteriota bacterium
AGGTCATCATCACCTCCCCGGCCAAGGAAGAGGACCTGACCGTGGTGCTTGGGGTCAACGAGGAGCGCTACGATCCCGCCGCCCACCACATCCTGTCCAACGCCTCCTGCACCACCAACTGCCTGGCCCCGGTGGCCAAGGTGGTCCACGAGCAGTTCGGCATCGTCAAGGGGGTCATGACCACCATCCACGCCTACACCAACGACCAGCGCATCCTCGACCTGCCCCACAAGGATCTGCGCCGGGCCCGGGCCGCCGCCTGCAACATGATCCCCACCTCCACCGGCGCGGCCGAGGCCGTGGCCCTGGTCATTCCGGCGCTCAAGGGCAAGTTCTCTGGCCTGTCCGTGCGCGTGCCGACGCCAACCGTCTCCCTGGTCGATTTCGTGGTGCAGCTGGAAAAAGCCACCACCACCGAGGATCTGCGCGCCGCCCTTAGGGCCGCGTCCGAGGATCGTCTGGCCGGCATCCTGGGCTTTTCCGAACTGCCGCTGGTGTCCTCGGATTTCAAGGCCGACGCCCGTTCCTCCATCGTCGACGGCGAATACACCTTCGTCCAGGGCGGCGACATGGCCAAGATCCTGGCCTGGTACGACAACGAATGGGGCTATTCCTGCCGGGTGTCCGACCTGGCGGCGCTCATGGCCGCCAAGGGCCTCTAGTGCGGCAGGGCTCCGTTCCCGACCGTCCGGGGCTGTCCCCCGGCTTCCCCTGCATCCCCTCGGGCGGGAAGGCCTCGGCCTTCCCGCCTTTTTTGCGCCGGGTGTCTTTGGCGAATCAAATTGTTTGACAATCAAGAAACTTTGATATAGAGATTTCTTGCCTTCAAGGAACGTGCAAGGAGTGTTTATGATCGGTCGTTTCTCCAGCCTCGGCGACTACCGGGAACTGTTTTCGTTCAAGGATTTCGCCCTGTGCCTGGCCGGCGGCGGGCTGGCCCTGGCCGCCTACCTGGTCGGACTGTCCGACTGGCCGGCCTGGCTGGCCATGGTCCTCGGGCTTGGCGCGGTGGCCGTAAACGGCCTGCCCATCGTCATCGAAGCGGCCAAGGGCGTCCTTGAGCGCCGGGTCAACGTGGACGAGCTGGTCAGCATCGCCATCGTGGCCTCGCTGCTCCAGGGCGAGGTGCTGACCGCCGCCGTGGTCGGGTTCATCATGACCCTTGGGGCGCTGGTGGAGGAGGCGGTCAGCGACGGGGCGCGCCGCTCCATTGAGGCACTGGCCTCCCTGGCCCCCCAGGAGGCGGTGCTTGTCGCCGACGACGGGACCGAGCGCACCGTGCCGGCGGCGGACATCCGCCTGGGCGACCGGGTGCTGGTGCGTCCGGGCGAGCGGATTGCGGTGGACGCGGTCATCGAGTCTGGGGTCACGGCCGTGGACGAATCGGCCCTGACCGGCGAGTCGCTCCCCCGGGAGCGCGCCCCGGGCGAGACCATCCTGGCCGGCACCCTCAATTATACCGGCCGGGTGACGGCCCGGGCAATCAAGGTCGGCGAGGACACCACGTTTGGCAAGGTGGTGCGGCTGGTGGTCGCGGCCGAGGCCGGCAAGCCGCGCGCGGCCCGGCTGGTGGACCGCTACGCCGCTTACTTCACGCCGCTGGTGCTGGCCTGCGCCGGCCTGGCCTGGCTGCTTAGCGGCGACGCCGATCGGGCGGTGGCCGTGCTGGTGGCCGGCTGCCCTTGCGCCCTGCTCATGGCCGCGCCCACGGCCACGGTGGCGGCCGTAGGCCGGGCCGCCAGGCGCGGCATCCTTATTAAGGGCGGGCAATACCTCGAAGAGGCCGCCCGGGCCGACATGGTCCTTTTCGACAAGACCGGCACGCTCACCCGGGGCAGGCCCCGGGTGGAGGCCGTCATCCCGGCGGCCGGCCAGGACGCCGACACCGTCGTTGCCTGCGCCGCCTGCCTGGAGCGCCACTGCAACCATCCCCTGGCCGTGGCCGTCCTGGACGCGGCCCGGGCCGCCGGCGTGGCGGTCCGCAGCCCTGACGCCATGGTCACGGAAATCGGCCTGGGGGTACGCGGCGAGCTGGACGGCCAGACCGTCGAGGTGGGCAGCCCGGAAATGATGGGCGGTGTGTCCGCCCTGCCGCCCGAGCTTACCGCCTGCCTGGACGACATACGCGGGCGCGGGGCGACCGCCCTGGCGGTGCGCCGGGACGGCCGGATGCTCGGGCTTCTGGCCGTCTCCGACACGGTCCGGGACAATGCGGCCGGGGCCATCGCCGCCTTGGGCCGGCTGGGCATCGGCTCCGTCGGCATCCTGTCCGGCGACCACGACAAGGCCGTGGCCGCCCTGGCCGGCGCCATCGGCGTGGACGCGTACTGGTCCGGGCTCAAGCCCGGGGACAAGCTCACGGTGCTGGACGGGTTGCAGCGGCAAGGCCGGCGGGTGCTGTTCGTCGGCGACGGCGTCAACGACGCCCCGGCCCTGGCCCGGGCCAACGTGGGCGTGGCCATGGGCGCCATCGGTTCGGACGTGGCCCTGGAGACCGCCGACGTGGCCCTGGTCGACGACGACCTTGGCCGGCTGCCGTTTCTGGTCTATCTTGGCCGGCGCATGACTAGGCTAATTGCCGTCAACATCGGGCTGGGGCTTTTTTTCAACGCCGTGGCCATCCTGGGCAGCGGCTATGGGCTGCTTTCGCCGGTCATGGCCGCGCTGTTTCACAATGTCGGCTCCATCGTGGTGGTCCTGTCCTCGGCCAGCCTGGCCCTGACCGCCGAGCCGCGAATCCGGGCCGAGGAGGCCTGAGCGCATGGAACGCGAACAGCTCACAAGGCTTCTTATCGAATTCTACGAGAAGTTCTCCTCCTGGGAGCACGGCGTGGTCAAGGAGTCGGGCTTGAGCCTGCCCCAGATGCACACGTTGGAGATCCTGGGAGCCGACGGCGACCTGCGCATGACCGAACTGGCCGGCAAGATGGGCATCACCACCGGATCGCTCACCGTGCTGGTGGATCGCCTGGAGCGGGGCGGTTTCGTGGCCCGAAAGCCCCACGAGACCGACCGCCGCTCCATCCGGGTGGGGCTGACCGACGAGGGTCGGCGGCTGTTCGTCGAACACCACCAGCTCCACGACCAACTCACCCAGGAGATCCAGTGCGCCCTGGCCCCGGACGAGGTTGGCCTCTTCGCGGCCATGCTGCGAAAGGTCGCGACCTGTTTCTAGGCCGCGCCGCCGGCCGACCCTCGTTACGGTGGCCAGGCTTGCGGCCCGGACCGATCGGCTGCCGCCGATCGGGAAGCGATTTTCCCGGCGGCAAGTCCCTTGTGAACGCTTGCAAAAGAGTGCTAGGGTTCTGCCATGGCGCGGCAATCGCATGTGGACACGGCAGGCGAGGAAAGCCTTGAGGACGGTGTGGCGCTGCTCCTGGCGGTGCCGGATCGCGAAGCCTTGTTGCGTGTCGTCTTGCGCCTTGTCCGCCGCTGGACCGGTTGCGAGGCCGTGGGCATTCGTCTGCGCAGCGGCGACGACTATCCCTATTACTCCACGGAGGGATTCCCCGGAGACTTCCTGCAGTCGGAAAATTCCTTGTGCGCCGAACACCCTGCTTCGCCAGCACCAGGGGAGGGCTCGACCCGGCCGAGGCTGGAATGTTTGTGCGGCGCGGTGCTGGAAGGCAGGGGCGACCCGAAGCAGCCTTTTTTTACGCGGCGAGGCAGCTTTTATACCGGTTCGACCAGCAAACTGCTGGCCGAGGCCGCCCTGGACGGCGCACAGTGGAGAACCAGGAACCGCTGCAACAGCGCCGGCTATGAAACCGTGGCCCTGATTCCCCTGCGCGCCGCCGACACCACCCACGGCCTGTTGCAGATAAACGATCCCCGGCCGGACCGCCTGGACCGGGCGGCCGTCGAGCGCCTGGAGCGCCTGGCCCATGGCCTGGCCATCATCCTGTCCCGCCAGGAAATGGCCCAAGCCCTGGCCGATTCCGAGGCCCGGCACCGGGCCATGTTTTTTTCCAACATCGCGGTCAAGCTCCTCATCGATCCCCTCAACGGCAGGGTCGTGGACGCCAATCCGGCGGCCTGCGATTTTTACGGCTATTCCCTGGAGGAGATGCAAAAACTCTCCATCTGGGAGATCAACACCATGCCCCAGGATCAGATCCGCCAGGAGATGAACCGGGCCCATGACGAGGGGCGGGGGTTTTTCCGGTTTCGCCATCGCCTGGCCAATGGGGAGATGCGGGAAGTGGAGGTCTATTCGGGGCCGGTGGAGTATCTCGGGCGCAATTTGCTTTTTTCCATCGTCCACGACGTCACCGACCGGGTCCGGGCCGAGGAGGCCCGGGACCGGGTGGAGCAGATCCTGCGCCACGACCTGCGCTCGCCCCTGGCCGGCATCGCCGGATTGGCCGCCCATCTGGCCGATGCGGAGCTTTCCCCCAAACAGCAGGAGATCGCCGCCGTCATCCGGGACACGGCCGCCGGCTTAAGCGAGCTGGTCGGGCGCAACCTGGATCTGTGCAAGATCGAGCAGGGCCGCTACGCCCTGTCCCCCGAACCCGTGCCGCTGATTCCCTTGCTGCGGCGGCAGCTGCAAGTGGCCTTGCCCCTGGCCGGCCGGCGGGAGGTGTCCCTGGTCCTGGGCCCGGGGCTGGACAGCGACGACGAGACGGCCGACGAGCCCTGCGTGGCCGGCGAGGCCGGGCTTTTGGCCATTGTCTTTTCCAATCTCATCACCAACGCCGTGGAAGCCGCCCCGCCCCGCACCGCCGTCACCCTGTCCCTGGACGTGTCGGCCGGCGTGGTCGCGGCCACGGTGCACAACATGGGCGTGGTTCCCGACGAGATCCGGCATCGGTTTTTCACCAAGTACGCCACCAGCGGCAAGGTGGGCGGCACCGGCCTTGGCGCCTACATCGCCCGCGGCATCACCCGCCTGCACGGCGGCGACATCGACTGGGAATCGACCCGGGAGGCCGGCACGCGCCTGACCGTGCGCCTGCCGCTGTATGCCGCCTCGGCCTGCCGTCAATCCGGCTGATCGCCAAAGACCTTAAGCACCTGTTCCAGGCTGGCGGCAACGCCCATGTCCTGGCAGCTCGCCCCGGTATCCACGGCCGGGCGGCCGGTTATGGCCTCGATCACGGCCCCGGCCTGCTCCAGTTCCCGAGCGATGTCCGGGGCGTGGAGGTAGGGCAGGCGGTTGCCGGACAGGATGAGCGTTTCGTAGTTGCTCTTGGCCAGAGCCTCGTCCTGCTGTTTGGCCCGGCGCAACTGGGCCAGGAGCTGGCTGTAGCGGGCGGCCAGGGCCGGCAGGGGTGGGACGCCCCGGGGCGTGTCGGCCAGAAAGCGCAGGGCGAAACGGATGGTGTCCGGGGCGTCCCGGCCTTGGGGGGAGAGCCTTGCCAGCAGGGAATGGAGGAACGCGGTCGCCGCCGGGGTCCAGTCCGGCCCGGTCTGGCGGGCGGCCACGGCCAGGGCCGGGGCGTCGGCCGGAAAGCGCGCGGCGAGCAGCTGGCGCAGGTCGCCCGGAAGGGTGCGCTGGGGGGCCAGACGGGCGACGAAGCGCCGGACCTGCTCCGGGGTCAGGGGCAGGGTCAGGCGCAGGCCGCCCGGCAGGACGGCCGCGGCCCGGGGCGGATTGTCGGCCAGGGCGTCGGCCAGACGGGCGGTCTGCTCCGGCGAAAGATCGGCCGCAGCCAAGGCCGGCTCCAGGGCAAGCGCCGTGTCCGGCCCGGGGAAGAGCAGCAATTCGCGCAGGGACTCGGCCTGCGGATCGTCCGGATCGGCGGTCAGGGCCGCAAGCTCGGCCGGGGTCAGCTCGCCGTGGGTGGAGCGGATGAAATGGGCCACGGCGTCGTCCTGGGGCAGGCCGCTTTCAAGTTTGTCGACAATGGCGGCGACAAGGCCCTGGACGTTTTGGTCTTGCATCGTTCTTCCGGGTGGTTCGCCTGCGACTGCCGCAGGGGCGATTGACAGGCGTCTTGGAATCTTATTAACAAATTAGGGAATCGGGTCAAAGCGGGCCGCTCCCCGGACCCACAGGCCGGCACCCGACTTACCCGCCTGCGCAGGCGGCAGCAAGGCGTCTCCATGCCCCCGAAAATGGACTTCGACAACTACGACACCGGACCCTTTTTCGACGAGATGTTCACCCCCGACGGCCGGCCCCGGGACG
>JBKICS010000166.1:0-3189 GCA_046567015.1 Acidobacteriota bacterium
CGGATGGCCGTCTCGGCCTGGCGCTTGAAAAACACTTCGAAACAGTCCGGGCAGAATCCGGCGTGGTGGCTTGGCAGCTTCACCGCCGCCAGTTCGCCGCAGCGCTTGCACTTCATGACATGTATCCTTGAAAGGAAGAGTGACGAGCCGGAAAGCTTCCCCTTGGCCGAGGCGGCGCAGGGCCGCGGAGCGGATCAGGATGCGGCGCTATCCGCCATCGCTTGCCAGCGAGGCCGCGCAGGGGAGGCCGGGCGCATTTGCCGGATCTTGGAAAACGACAGCCGGCCATTACCCTCGGGACATGACCAGGCGCACGGTGACCTGGTCGCCCGAGCGCAGGTGGCGGTCGGGGGTGAGCAACTCGCCGTCGCGGATGATCAGGGCATCGTTGACGCGAAGGTTAAGATTGTGGAGCAGTTGGAGCACGGTCTTGAGCTTGGGATAGGTCAGCGGCGGTTTTTTGCCGTCGATGGTCACGGTTATCATAGGCCGGCTGTGTATCCCGGCGGGCTGCGGGAATCAAGCCAACCGGGGTAGGAAAACGGTTGACCGTGGAAAGGGATTTGCGCATAAGATGGAGTCGTCCGGGAGGCATTCCATTGATTTGTGCCGTATTGCAAGGAGCTTATCCATGAGCGGGAAAATTCTGGTCGTCGACGACGAAAAGCACATCCGGATGCTGTATCAGGAAGAGCTGGAAGGTGAAGGGTATACTGTGGTGGTGTCCGATGGCGAGGACGACATACTGCCGCTGATGGAGAAGGTTGCGCCCGATGTCGTGGTGCTGGACATCAAGCTTGGCGGCAACCGCTCCGGCTTGGATTTGCTGCAGGAAATTCGCGGCACGAATCAAACCGTTCCGGTGATCCTCAGCACGGCCTATGACAGCTTTCAGCATGATCTCAAGTCCATTGCCGCGGACTATTACGTGGTCAAATCCGTCGATTTGGGAGAACTCAAGTCCAAGGTGTCCCAGGCCATGGACAAGGCTACCGCTGGTTCCTAGTCCGGTTCTCAAGTGATCGGGCGAGTCGGGCGATTGGGTTTCGCGCCGCACTCGGGAGCTGACTCGAACTTGGCTGGCGATGCACATGTGTTGCGTGGGCAAGGCTCCTTCCAGGTTTGGCCTGTCGCGGCCGCGTTGTCGCCCCGGCTATCATGCACCTCTCGCCGCAAACATCCGCCAGGCCGCGCCAGGGGCTCCCACTCCTGACGCGGCCCTGTCACGCCGACCGGCATATCCGACAACGGCCCGGGGATAGCCTTTGCCTCGGCATTTGACTGGGACTGCTACGACGAAGTGGACGAGGCACCAACGGCCCCGGTCCGGGGATAGCCCTTGCCCCGGCGGGGCGTTCGTGCTAGCCGCCTAGGCCATGCTTCCAGATATTTCGCGCACGATCCAGGAGATAGCGCTGCTCCTTGTCCCGGTGCTCATGGGCATCACTTTCCATGAGGTAGCCCACGGCTACGTCGCCAACTGGCTGGGCGATCCCACCGCCAAGCTGGCCGGCCGGCTGACGTTTAACCCCATCAAACATCTCGACGCCATCGGCGCCCTGGCCTTCCTGCTCACCCGCATGATCGGCTGGGCCAAGCCTGTGCCCGTCAACCCTCGCTACTTCCGCGACCCGGTCCGGGGCATGATGCTCGTGGCCCTGGCCGGACCGGCCATGAACGTGATCCTGGCCCTGGGTTTCGCCCTGGCCATCCGGCTGGTGGAATACGCCGCCATGGGCGTCCTGCCCGACTCCTTCGCCTACCGGATGCTCGCGCCTCTGGCCTACATCTGCGCCGCCGGCGTTCAGGTCAACCTGGCCCTGGCCGCGTTTAACCTGCTGCCCATCCCGCCCCTGGACGGCAGCAACATATTGGCCGGTTTTCTGCCGCCGAACCTGGCCGACAGGTACCTGGCATTCGGCCGCTGGGGCTTTTTTGTCCTGCTGCTTCTGGCCGTCACCGGCATCCTCGGCCGGCTCATCGTGCCGGTCATCAGCTATTTTTCCCACGTGTTGCTGTAGGTCGCGACCAGCCGGTCGCCATCCCAATCCCCTGACGACAGAGCCTTATGGAATCTTTGGTCATGAGCGAAAATACCCCAAAAGAAAACAAACGCATCGTCTCCGGCATGCGCCCCACCGGCGCGCTCCACCTCGGCCACTACTTCGGCGTGCTGAAAAACTGGATCAACCTGCAAGACAGCCACGACTGCTTCTTCTTCGTGGCCGACTGGCACGCCCTGACCACCGAATACGCCGATCCCAAACGCATCAAGGGCTTCGTGCCGGAACTGGTCAAGGACTGGGTCGCCGCCGGACTCGATCCGCAAAAATGCGTGATCTTCCAGCAGTCCCAGGTCAAGGAACACGCGGAGCTGCATCTGCTCCTGTCCATGGCCACCCCGGTATCCTGGCTGGAACGCTGCCCCACCTACAAGGATCAGCTCCAGGAACTGGCCGCCAAGGAACTCAATACCTACGGCTTCCTGGGCTATCCGGTGCTCATGGCCTCGGATATCCTGCTTTACAAGCCCGCCTTCGTGCCCGTCGGCCTCGACCAGCTGCCGCACCTGGAACTGACCCGGGAAATCGCCCGCCGGGCCAACCACCTCTACGGCAACTTCTTCCCCGAGCCCCAGGCCCTGCTCACCCCGGATTCCAAGCTGCCCGGCCTCGACGGCCGCAAGATGAGCAAAAGCTACGGCAACGCCATCGGCCTGTCCGAAGAGCCGAACGCCATGAAGAAAAAAGTCATGAGCATGCTGACCTGTGAAAAACGCGCCCGGCTGACCGACCCGGGCGATCCCAAGGAATGCAACCTGTTCCCCTACCACGAGCTGCTCACCGACCCGGCCAAGCTGCCCGCCATCGTCGACGGCTGCACCCACGCCACCTGGGGCTGCGGCGATTGCAAGAAAGTGCTCGTCGAATCCATGAACGCCTTCCTCGAACCCATCCGCGACCGCCGCAAGGCCTTCGATAAGGATCCCAACCTGGTCTGGGATATCCTCAAGGCCGGCGACGCCGTGGCGCGGACCCGCGCCAGCCGGAATCTGGATGGGCTGAAGAAGAAGTTGAATTTTATTTTTTAGTGCGTGGCTGAAAAGAGAAGACAGCGACGAAAAGGCCTCCGGCGTCCGGGGGCCTGAGGCCCCCGGACCCCCCGCCTGGTTTGTCGGCGGGTGGGGAG
>JBKICS010000167.1:0-6428 GCA_046567015.1 Acidobacteriota bacterium
GCAAAAAAGGCCGCCCGCGCGGGGACGACGCGGGCGGCCTGGGAACAGTCGGTACGACCAGTCAGGGACGTTCGGATGTGGCGGCCGGGTTAGATGTAGTCGCCCCGGTTGAACTTGAACTTCTCGGTAACGGTCATGACTTCCAGTTCGTTGACCAGGGAACCGAGGCCTGCGTTCGCGCCGGCCGGCAGATCTTCCTTGAGCTGCCGCACGCCGCTTTCAATGTCATCCAGGACGCCGTAGGCCTGCTTGAGGGAATCACTTCCGGCGCCAGCGGCCAGTTTGTCGGCGTAACTCTCCCACTTGGTCAGCAAGGTGTCCACGTTTTCCATGACAGCGCGCTCTTGTTCGTTGATTTCCCCCGAGGCGTCGGTCGAATCGACGGCCTGGAGACTGGAGAGATCGATTCCGGCCAGGCCCGCAAGCGGCGGCGCGACAAGGCCCGAGGCCTGGGCCGCGCCGGTCGAACCGGTTTCCTTGGCCAAAAGGGCGGCGAAGGCATCCGAACTGTCCTTGGTCCCCTTGGACTGTTCCGTGGTCTGCCGCAGGGCGGTCGGTTGGTCGGTCTGGATCTTCATCGCCTTGCCCCCCGTTGACGTTTGCCAGTTACAAGCAAGAAACTTGCCACGTTCTCGATATTGGCCAACGTCATGAAATTACTACAAAAGGGAAATCCGGCAGGCGGAAATTTTTGCCTCTTCGGCCAACGCCTGCCCCCACTCCATAAGACACCGGAAACGCCTTGTCTATTGCCATTGTCTTTGGCATCCTGGCCTAACCGGGCCGTTGTCCTCTTTTCGGACGCCCGGGCGGAAACTTGAGCGCGGGAAAGGCCCACGCCCGGAAAAAAAGGAGCGCAGCATGGCAAGCGTACAAAAAATTCTGTGTGCGGTGGATTTCTCGGAAAGCTCTCCCCTGGTGGCCGAGTATGCCGCCACCCTGGCCGCAGCGACCAAGGCCGAGATCCTGTGCATCTACGTCGCCCCGTCCCTGGCCGAATACGTCGGCTTCAACGTGCCGCAGGCGGCGCTGGACACCTTTGTCGGCGACGTCGTCATCTCGGCCGGCGCGACCATGGACGACTTCCTGGCCGCCCATTTCAAGGGCCTGCCGGCCAAGGGGCTGGTCCTGGCCGGCTATCCGGCCGAGGAGATCCTGGCCGCGGCCGAGGAACATCATGCCTACATGATCGTCATGGGCACCCATGGCCGCACCGGCTTCGACCGCATCATTTTCGGCTCCGTGGCCGAAAAGGTGGTCAAGTCCGCAGCCTGCCCGGTCCTGACCGTCAATGCCCACGAGGCCCCCTAGCCTCGCGTTCCTTGGGGAGCCTGATCGTCTTTTAGGGAAATAACGCGGAGCGTCCGAGCCCGGCGCATTGCCCGCGACGCAGCCCCGGACACGACGCGCCCCCCGGCCGGGGACGCGGTCTGCCCGCGCCGCTCGGGACGGCCAGACCGACAGGCGGCCGGCCCGTTCGCCGGCCGGCCTCGCCCGAGCCCCGGCCACCGACCTCGCCCGCCGCCGCGCGGCGGGGCAAACCTTTTTTGGAGTAGCCCAGATGCAGCCCAGCGACCGGGTCCGGGACGACGTGCGGGAATTCACCCCCTACGCGCCCGGCCTTTCCATGGAAGAGATCAAGGAAAAGTACGGCCTGACCCGCGTGATCAAGCTGGCCAGCAACGAAAACCCGCTGGGGGCCTCGCCGCTCGTCAAGCGGGTGCTGGCCCGCAAGGCCGACATGGTCTTTCGCTATCCCCGGGCCGGCAATCCCGCCCTGACCGCCGCCCTGGCCGCCTTCCACGGCGTGCCGCAGGAGTGCGTGGTGGCCGGCAACGGCTCGGACGAGATCATCGACCTGCTCGTGCGCGTCACCTGCCGGCCGGGCGTGGACAACGTCGTGGCCTTTGCCCCGTGTTTTTCCATCTATGTCCAGCAGACGCGGCTTTGCGGGGTTACGCTGCGCCAGCCGCCGCTCGGGCCGGACTTCGCCTTCGACCTGCCGGCCCTGGCCGGGGCCTGCGACGAGCACACCTCGCTCGTGTTTCTCACCAACCCGGACAACCCTTCCGGCCATGCCGTGCCGGCCGAGGACATCCTGGCCCTGGCCCGGTCCCTGCCGCCACGGGCCATGCTGGTGGTGGACGAGGCCTACGCCGAATTCGCCGAGCCGGCCGACCGCTATTCCATGCTGGCCCGCTTCGGCGAGTGCGACAACGTCATCGTGCTGCGCACCTTTTCCAAGCTCTACGGCCTGGCCGGGCTGCGCCTCGGGTTTGGCGTCATGCCGGCCTGGCTTTCCGACTATATGCTGCGGGTGCGCCTGCCCTTTAGCGTCAACCTGCTGGCCGAGGCCGCCGGACTGGCCGCCCTGGAAGACGTGGATTTCGTGGCCGCAAGCCTCGAAACCGTGCGCCGGGGGCGAAAGCTGCTCACCGACAAGCTGACCGGGCTGGGTTGCCGGGTCTATCCGTCCCAGGCCAACTTCCTCATGTTCGAGCCGCCCTTTCCGGCCGCCGACATGTTCGAGGGGCTCCTTGCCCGGGGCATCATCGTGCGGGCCCTTAAAAGCTACGGCCTGCCCAAGCTCCTTCGCGTAAGCATCGGCAACGACGAGGAAAACGCGGCCTTCCTGGCCGCCTTCAAGGACATCTGTGACCATGCCGCCTAGCACGCGCCGCATCATCACCCTGGACGGCCCGGCCGGGGCGGGCAAGACGTCCGTCTCGCGCCGGGCCGCCGGCGAGTTGGCCCTGGCCTATCTCGACACCGGGGCCATGTTCCGGGGCCTGGCCTTGCGCCTGGGACCGGGCGGGCACCTCCTTCCCGAGGCGGACATCGACGCCGCCCTGGCCGCCATCGTCTTTTCCCTGGAAGGCAGCGGCAGCGACACCCGGCTGCTTTTGGACGGGATGCCCCTGCCCGACGCCGCCCGCACCGAGGAGGTGGGGGCCATGGCCTCGAAACTGGCCGTGCTGCCGGTGGTGCGCCGCCGGCTCAAGCTCGCCCAGCAGGCCCTGGGCCGGGAGACCGACCTGCTGGCCGAAGGCCGGGACATGGGCACGGCTATCTTCCCGGAGGCCTCCTGCAAGTTCTTCCTGGACGCCTCGCCCGAGGTGCGGGCCATGCGCCGGGTGCGCCAGTTGGCCGCCCTGGGCAAGCCGGCCGATTACGAAGCGATCCTGGCCGCCATCCGCAGCCGGGACCACGAGGACCGCAACCGGGCGGTCGCCCCCTTGATCCCGGCCCCGGACGCCCTGGTCATCGACACCTCGGAGCTGACCGAGGACGCCGTGGTGGCCCGCATCGTCGCGGCCGCCCGCGCCTGAGCCCCTACGCCCGCCACGGCCCCGCCACGGAGGAAACCCCATGCTCGACCGGTTCAAGAAGCGCTCCAGGCAGGCCAAGGGTCTGCTCCCCGAACCCAAATCGCCGTTTCCCTCCCGCTCGGGTTTCACTCCCCACGTGGTGGTCTATTCCCTCAGCAGCGAGGGCGTGACCATCCGACGCTACGACGCCCTGGCCGAAGGCGATCCGGTCCTGCCCGAGGGCTGCGTGGCCTGGGTGCGGGTGGTCGGGGTCCACAACGCCGATCTGGTGCACGCCGTGGGCAAGCGCTTCGGCCTGCACGCCCTGCTCCTGGAGGACGTCCTGGACACCGGCCACCGGCCGGTCATCGAGGACTACGACGAACACATCTTCATCCTGCTGCGCTTGCTGGCCTACGACGCCGGGGAAAAGCGGGTACTGGCCGAGCAGGTGGGCCTGGCCGCCGGCGAGGGGTTTGTCCTGACCTTTCAGGAACGCGAGTCCAACCTGTGGGACGCCGTGGCCCTGCGTCTGGAGAAGGGCGGCAACAAATCGGCCCGGCGCGGCCAGCCGCAGCTCACCCATGCGCTCATCTCCGCCATCCTCGACGAATACATCCTGACCCTTGGACAGTTGGCCGAGGAAATCGAGGGCATCGAACAGACGCTTTTGACCAACGGCAGCGGCCAAAGCCTGACCGAGATCTACCGGCTCAAGCGCGAAGTGCTCTTCCTGCACCGCTCCTTGTGGCCGCTGCGGGAGGTGCTCGGCCGCTTCGTCAAGGACGAGGCCGTCGCTTCCGATCCGGCCACGGCGGTCCTTTGGAACGACATCCAGCAGGATGTCTACCAGGTGCTCGACGCGGTGGAGACCTTGCGCGAGATGCTCTCGGAAATGGTGGGCCTGTCCATGACCAAGGCGGAGCTGCGCATGAACGCCGTGGGCCAGTACCTGACCCTGGTGGCCACCATTTTCCTGCCGCTCAATTTCCTGGTCGGCTTTTTCGGCATGAATTTCGACAATCTGCCGTTTAAAACGGAAGAATGGGGCATCTATGCCCTGCTCGGCCTCATGGGGGTCATGGTGGTCGGCATGGCGCTCTATTTCAACCGACGGCACTGGCTGCCGTCGAGTTCGGGGCAGGAACTCTAAAACGCCAACGGGCGCTGTCGCTGGTCCTTGCTGCAGGCCCTGGAGTGCCGGCTGCCGCGCGTCCTGGCGAGAACCGCCATGGGCGCTGTCGCTGGTGCACGATGCAGCCGGTCGCCTGTCCTTGCGCGTCGTGAGACCGGTTGGCGGTCAGGGATTGGCCGGACGGGGCTTTTTGGGCGGGAACTCGGTGAAATAGCGCTCCACGAACTCGTCGATGACCAGATCGGGCTTGACCGCGTCCACCGTGGCCCAGTCAAAAACCCGGCTCTCGCGTGGGGTGGACGGATAGGGCCACAGGTAGACGACCCGTTTGAAATGCTCGGACAGGAAGGGCATCAGTTCGTGGGCGAAGGAGTCGCGGTAAATGAGCGCCGTGGGCAGGTTGGGGTCGGCAAGTTCCGTGACCACCGTGGGCTGGAAAAGCGACTTGGGGGCCACGACGTTTTTCACCTCGACGGCTTTGCGCGGCGTCTGGGGCTCGAAGGTCACCCGGTCCTCGGGAAACAGGTCGGTTAAGGCCAGCATGCTGGACAGACCGCCGGTGAGCCCCGGGGTGATGTGGATGTCGTAATCGCCCCGAATGGTCGGCTCGAATTCCGGATACCACCGGGCCAGACGCTTCATGATCTCGATATAGCCGGCGAACGCCCCGAACGACGTCCAATGGGTGTCGGTGCGGTAATAGGCCAAGGCCTTTTCCTTGACCTTGAGCATGGCCGGCCGCAAATCCAGGACATTGACCCCGGCCGCCGTCAGCGCTTCGACCAGTTGGTCGGTGCGGTTGACCGGGCTTATGCGGTTGTATTGCGACGGCAGGAACTCCGGATACACCGTGTGCTTGTTGGGCGCCAGCACCACCAGATAATGGATGCCCCGCTCCGCAAGCCGGGTCTGCCGATTCCGGTACGTCTTCACCCACCAGGCCAGATCGTCGGGAGAATACAGCCGCCCGGCCCGGTAATCCTCCACCACGTTGAGCTCGGCGTTTTCCTGGGCCAAAAACAGCCAATTGTCCTTGCCCCTGATGACGCTCTGATACTGGTTCGAGGATTGCAGCACGAACATGTCCAGTATGTTCTGCCAGCGCACGAGTTGCTTGCGGAAGCCGTACGTTTTATCCAGGAACCCGCGTTGCAGCACGTTGAAGGTGCGAAAGATCTGGGACAGGGAAAAATGCGGCAGCGGCGGCGGGTCGTTCTCCATGAGATCGACCGGCGGGGCGATATGAAACAGACTGTCCGTGGTCGGCAGGCTGATGCAGAGGAAAAAGACGACCACGGCCGCCAGGTGAATGGCTTTGCGGCAAGTTGTCTGAGCCAAGGCTATCTGGTCCTAGAACTGGAAGTAGATAAACGGGTTATGTGTGCCGCTGGCCAGCGACATGGCACACAGGACGAACATGGCCGGCAAAATGACCAGGCTCACCACGAATTCCAGCCCGTCGTCCGCAACCAAGGGCCCCAGCCGCCAGTCGCCAAGCAAGCGCTCGCGCCAGGCCGCCAGCCAGGGCACGACGGGCGTGGCGCCGATCAGGCCCAGGCAAAGCACGATGATCACCTTGGGGTTGAGGAACAGCCCCATGTGCCATTCCACCCCGGACCCCTTGGCGAACCCGGCCATGGCCTGAATGTAGGACAGGGCCTGGGGCAGGGTTTCGGCCCGGAAAAACACCCAGGCCACCATCACCACCAGCATGGTATAGGTATGGGCCAGCAGACGCGGGCCCCGAGTCAGGCGCTTGCCCAGCGGGAAGCGCTCCAGCACCGAGAAAAAGCCGTGGAACAGGCCCCAGATGACGAAGTTCCAGCTCGCGCCGTGCCACAGGCCGCACAGAAAAAAGATGGCCACCAGATTGCGGTACATCCGCGCCTCGCCGGCCCGGTTGCCGCCCAGGGGGATGTAGAGGTAGTCGCGAAACCAGGTGGACAGCGAAATGTGCCAGCGCCGCCAGAATTCCTGGATCGACT
>JBKICS010000168.1:0-4566 GCA_046567015.1 Acidobacteriota bacterium
TGCTCGCCTATCTGGCCGGGGCCGGACGGCCGTTTCTTCCCTATTTCGACATCCCCTTCCAGCACGTGCACCCGGACATGCTGGCCGCCATGGCCCGGCCCAAGGCCGCCGCCGCCCCGGTTATCGTGGAGCGGGTGCGCCGCCATTTCCCGGAAGCGGCGCTGCGCTCGACCTTTATCGTGGGCCTGCCGGGGGAAAAAAAGGAGCATTTTCAGGCGGTGCTCGATTTCGTCCGGGAGACGAAACTGCATCATGTCGGGGTGTTTCCTTATCACGCTGAGGAGGGGACGCTGGCCGCCGTCATGGCCGGGCAGGTGCGCCGGGACGTCAAGGCCAGGCGCGTGGACGCGGTCATGGCCGCCCAGCGCGAGATCAGCGCCGACATTCTGGAAGGCTACGTCGGCCAGGATATGGAGGTGCTGGTGGACAGCGTGCACCCGGAGTGGCCGGGGCTCCATGTGGGGCGCACCTGGTTCCAGGCCCCGGAGATCGACGGCGTGACCTACGTCAGCGGCCCGGGCGTCGCGCCCGGGGCCATGGTGACGGCGACGATTGAAGAGTCGAAAGAGTATGATTTGGTGGCCCTGGCGTAGGGAAGCCGGGCTACTGCGCAACGCCGGCCCTTTTGGGTTGTGTGTTCGCGGGGTATCTGCTATTACCACAAATCCTTTTCGAAGGGATAGATCGCGTTGGAGGTCAACTCATGGACAAAACTCAGGAAATGCAGAACAATTCTAACATGGACATGGAAGTCAATTTCGAAGACGCCCTGGAAAATTACCTCAATGAGGATTTCGGGGATCTCGAAGAAGGCTCCATCACCCCGGGCGTCGTCGTCCGCATCGGCAAGGAGCACGTCCTGGTGGACGTCAACTTCAAGTCCGAAGGACAGATTCCGGTCAGCGAATTCCAGGACGCCTTGGGCGAACTGGAAGTCAAGGTCGGCGATCAGATCGACGTCTATGTCGTCTCCAAGAACGAATCCGAAGGCACCATCATCATGTCCCGCGAGCGGGCCAAGAGGATGCAGCTTTTTGATAAGCTCGAGGAAATCCAGGAAAAAGATGACGTCATCAGCGGTAAGATCGTGCGTCGCATCAAGGGCGGCTACACGGTCGATCTCGGCGGCGTCGAAGCCTTCCTGCCCGGTTCCCATGTCGACCTGCGCCCCGTGCCGGACATGGACGCCCTGGTGGGCCAGGAATTCGAATTCCGCGTTTTAAAGATCAACCGCCGTCGCAGCAACGTCATCGTTTCCCGCCGCGTGCTCCTGGAAGAGCGCCGGGATTCCATGCGCAAAGACCTCCTCAAGACCCTCGAAGAGGGCCAGACCGTTACCGGTCGGGTCAAAAACATCACCGAGTACGGCGTGTTCGTCGACCTCGGCGGCCTCGACGGCCTCATGCACATCACCGACATGTCCTGGAAGCGCATCAAGCATCCCAAGGAGTTGGTGCACCTCGGCGACGAACTGGAACTGAAGGTTCTCTCCTTCGACCAGGACAAGCAGAAGGTGTCGCTGGGCATGAAGCAGCTGGTGGCCGATCCCTGGGAAAACATCGCCGGCAAATATCCCGAAGGCACCCGCCTGTCCGGCAAGGTCACCAACCTGGTCGATTACGGCGCGTTCGTCGAACTCGAGCCCGGCGTCGAAGGCCTGGTCCACATCTCCGAGATGTCCTGGACCCGCAAGCTGCGCCACCCGAGCCAGATGGTCCACGTCGGCGACGAGGTCGAAGTGGTGGTCCTGTCCGTCGATCCGGACAAGAAACGCATCTCCCTTGGCATGAAGCAGGTGCGCCCCAACCCCTGGGACATCGTGGCCGAAAAGTACCCCGAGGGCACCATCCTTGAGGGTTCGGTGAAGAACATCACCGAATTCGGCATCTTCATCGGCATCGAGGACGGCATTGACGGCCTGATCCACGTCTCCGACATCTCCTGGACCAAAAAGGTCCGCCACCCCGGCGAGATGTTCAAGAGCGGCGACATCGTCATGGCCAAGGTTCTCACTGTCGACAAGGAAAACGAGAAGTTCACCCTTGGCATCAAGCAGCTCTCCGAGGATCCCTGGACCCGCGTGCCCGACACCTACCCGGTCGGCGCCATGGTCAAGGGAACCGTGACCAATATCACCGACTTTGGCCTCTTTGTTGAGGTCGAGGAAGGCATCGAAGGCCTCGTGCACGTCTCCGAGATCAGCCGCAAGAAGGTCAAGACCCCGGCGGAACTGTACAAGGAAGGCGACGAAATCGAAGCCAAGGTCATCCACGTTTCCGCTGACGAACGCCGCCTGGGCCTGTCGATCAAGTCCATCAAGGACGAGGAAGACAAGAAAAAGGCCAAGGAGTTCCGCACCGCCGGTCCTTCCGACACCGGAAGCAACCTGGGCGAACTGCTGCGTCAGAAGTTGGAAGAGGATGCCCAGCGCTAATCTCCCGTTCTCAACCAGACGCCCGGCATTGTTCGGGGGTCTGATCGCCGTGGCGGCCGTGATCCTGGTTCTCGGGATCATGGCCGCCTTCGGCGTTTTGGGCCATGACGAGGAAGGCGCGTCGGTTTTCGGCAAGTCCGAGGCCCGGCTCGGCGTGGTCCGCATCGAGGGTCCCATCACCGATGCCGAGGACGTGGTGGCCTTTATTCGCAAGCTGCGCGAGGACGATTCGGTCAAGGGCGTGGTGCTGCGCGTCAACTCCCCGGGCGGAGCCTTCGGGCCGTCCCAGGAGATGTACATGGCGGTCAAAAAACTCGCCGCCAAAAAGCCCGTCGTGGCCTCGTTCTCGGCCGTGGCCGCCTCCGGCGGTTACTACGCCGCCTGCGCCGCCAACCATATTTTCGCCAATCCCGGCTCCATCACCGGCAGCATCGGCGTCATCACCCAGTTGGCCAACGCCAAGGAACTGCTGCAAAAGCTCGGGGTCAATTTCGAATCCCTGACCACGGGTAAGCTCAAGGACGCCGGCAGTCCCTTCAAGGCGCTCACCGACGACCAGCGCGCCTACCTCGAAGGCCTGATCGCCGATCTCAATGCCCAGTTCTCCGGAGACGTCGCCACACAGCGCAAACTCAGCAAGGAAGCCATCGCCCTTATCGCCGACGGCCGGGCCATGACCGGAGCCCGGGCCAAGGCCCTTGGGCTGGTCGATGAACTCGGCGGCCAGGAAGAGGCTGTGGACTATCTCAAGGCCGAGACCGGCCTCACGGGCGATGTGCCGCTTTTCAAGGGCCCCAAGAAAAAGACCAGTTTTTTCGAGAAACTGACCTCCTCCCTGCCGCTGCCTGATCCCCGTGGAGCCGCTGCCCTTGCGGCCCTGGCCGACATCCTCGAAGGACAGCAGACGCTGCCCGCCAGTCGCTAGACCCTGCTGCGCGCCGCGTTGACGCACGTCCGTGGTCCGGGGCTTGGGGTCCGCCCGCAGTCAGCCGCGAGGCCCGGCACGCGCTACGTTGCCGCCGGCCTGCCGCCGCTTCCCCTGCCGCTGCGCGTGCGTGACAAGATGGAAACGGCCTGGTTTGTCCCGAGGCAAATCTTGACGTTGCCTGGGCGCTGCTTCTACTGTGGCAGCTATCGTCTCCCGAGGAGCTGCCATGCGTCTCGTCTCCTTTCTGCACAGCGATGGAATACGCCTTGGCGTGCGCCTGGGCGACGTCCTGGTCGATTTGACGGCGGTCAACCCGCGACTGCCCCGCGACCTGGCCGCGTTCCTGGCTGCCGGCGAGCCGGCCCTGGAAGCGGCCGCACACGCCGTGCGCAAGGCCCCGGCCGAGGCCCAGATGCGTTTTTCCGCCGCCCGTCTGCTGCCGCCGATCCCCAATCCCGGCAAGATCGTCTGCGTGGGGCTCAACTACGTGGACCACGCCGTGGAGATCGATCCCCGCAATCTGCCGGACTATCCGACGTTTTTCGGTCGCGTGGCCACGACCTTGGTGGCGCACAACGAACCGCTGTTGCGTCCGTCCGTTTCGACGAAGCTCGATTTCGAGGGAGAAGTCGCGGTGGTCATCGGCACGTCCGGGCGCCTGATCGACCCCCAACGCGCCTTGGACCATGTGGGCGGCTATGCGCTTTTCAACGAGGGCTCGGTGCGCGATTACCAGTTCCGCACCTCCCAGTGGTTTCTGGGCAAGAATTTCGACGGCACCGGGGCCTTCGGACCGGAACTCTGCACACCCGACGAATTGCCGCCCGGGGCCAGAGGGCTTTTCCTGGCCACCCGGGTCAACGGGCGGGTCATGCAGGAAGCCACCACCTCGGACATGCTCTTTGGCGTGGCCGCACTTATCGCCAGCCTGTCCGAAGCCATGACCCTCAATCCGGGCGACGTCATTGTCACCGGCACCCCCTCCGGCGTCGGCTTTGCCCAGAAACCGCCCTATTTCCTCAAACCGGGCGATGTCTGCGAGATTGAGCTCGAAGGCTACGGCGTGCTGCGAAATCCCGTGGCCGACGCTCCAGCCGCCGTCTAGCCCCATCCTGCCCAACCCTCCCGACGCATATCTACTCATCTGAAGAATCAGAAGACGCCTCCGGCGGCCGGGGGCCTGAGGCCCCCGGCCCCCCCACAT
>JBKICS010000169.1:0-3135 GCA_046567015.1 Acidobacteriota bacterium
GAAGAAGTTGTTAAGGGGGGTGGGCGGGGGCGGCCGTCTCGACCGGAAAGAGCGCCCGGCAGGCCATGGGTCTGCCGGGCGCTGTCGCGTCCGCCGGTTACGCGACCCCGCCCCCGACCCCTTCCATCCTGCCCCTGCCAGGCGCGTCCCCCGGCCGCCCCCGGAGCCGCGACGCCCTGCCTTGCCACGAAAAAAGGGCGGCGGACCATCCGGTCCGCCGCCCCATGCCATCGCGCGATCCTGAAGCTAGTTGGCCACGAGGCTGAGATTTTTCACGCCCATGGACACGTACAGGTCGGCCAGGGCGCTCTGGTAGTCGGTGAGCGCCTGGGTCAGGTTGAATTCGGCGGTGCTGACCCGGGACTGGGCGTCAAGCACGTCGGTGCTGGTGCCGACCTGGGCCTGGTAGCGGGCCACGGCCATGCGAAAGCCTTCCTTGGACGCTTCCAGGGCGGTGCGGGCCACGGAGATGCGCTTGGCCGCGTCCTGCAGGTTGAGGTAGAAGGTCTTGACCTGATAGCCGACGTCCAGGCGCAGCTTGGCCAGATCGGCCTGCAGCTTCTTGACCTGCTCGCGGGCGGCCTGCAGGCCGAAGTAGGTCGAACCCCAGTCCCAGGCCTGCAGGGAGGCCGTGATGCCAACGGTGGTGGTGCTCGGCGTTGTGGACCCGGAATTGTCCCGGAGATCAAGGTCCGGGGTGTTGCCCTGCTTGGTGTAGGTTCCCTGGGCCTGAACCTGCGGATACAGCGGGCTGGCCGCGATCTTGGCGTCGCGTTCGGCGATCTGCACGGATTTGACGGCCATGTAGAGGTCGGGCCGCTGCTTGTACGCCTGGTCGAGGCAGTCCTCGATCGGTATGGTGAACGGCAGGAAGGTCAGTTCGCCCAGATAGTTGGTCTGCTGGTTGAGCGGCAGGTTGAGCAGGGAATTGAGCTGGGCGGTCTGGACCAGCACGTTGTTTTCCGCCTTGAGCAGATTCTGCTCGGCCTGGGCCAGGTCGGATTCGGCCTGCAACACGTCCAGGCGCGGTTTGAGGCCGACGTCGTAGTAGGCCTGGGCCACCTTGTACTGGGATTCCAGACGGGCGACCGCATCCTTGTTGCTTTGCACGTTGGCCCGGGCCTGCAGCAGCGTCAGGAAGGCCTGCTGCACGGCCTTGACCAGGGTCAGCTCGGTGTACTTGATATTGGCTTCGGCCTGCTCTTTGGTCAGGGCCGCCTTTTGGTAGGTGCTCAGCAGCTTGAAACCCGTGAAGATGGGCTGGGTGACCGTGAGCTGCAGCTGATAGAGGTTTTGCCAGTAGCCTTCCCGGGTCGAGGCGGTGCTCGTGGTGGCCAAACTGGTGCCAGCCTGGGTGTTGAACAGCTGGTTGACGGGGTTGGTCACCGTGGTCGCCCCCACAACCGTGGCGTCGGTGCGCTGGAAGGCGTAGCTGACCGTGCCCACGGGGCCGAAGTTGGCCAGGGCCTTGCGCCGGCTTTCCTCGGAACCGGACAGGGTGGCCCGGGCCGATTGCATCTGGGGGTTGGCGTCCAGACCGCGCTGCACGCTTTGCGTCATGTCGAAGGCCGGGGCGTCGCCCGGCTGGGTCGCGGCCGATTTGGCCGCAGCCTGGGTGACGGCCGGGTCGGTCTGCTTTTGCTTGACGAAATCAGGGAGCGGGATCTTCTCGATCTTCGCTTCCAACCCGGGGTCCGTTGACGAAGCGTCTGCCCCGGCGGGTTGGGCCGCCGCACTGTAGCGCTTGGCGACGCGGTCCGTGCCGCCCGAGGAATCCTGGGCGGCAGCCGGCCCGACCATCACACCCAGAAGGAATAAGCCAGCTATGATAGCCAGATAAGGCCGTTTCGCATATGCGCTCATGCCATGTCCTCTCCATGTCCGGAGATTCCCCTGAACCAGGGTTTCCTCCGATAATACAATTATTCCAGAATGTACACTCATGTGAACAGGCATTCACCAAACTGGCATACGCCCGTTGCCAGCGCGGTTTTTTACCCTCGATTGCCGGGTTTGTCGAGAAGGCCGTTGCCTTGGTTGCATCCGGGCACTGCCTGCCGTACAAGCGGAAGGCAACGGCGCGGCAATTGACGCCGCCAAAAGGAGCCTCATGACGCTGGCACAACGGCTCGGTTTCCCCGGGCCTCCCCTCTTTCTCGTCGACGGCAGCGCCTACCTCTACCGAGGGTATCACGCCTTCCGTGACATTTCCCGGTCCGACGGCTTCCCCACCAGCGCGCTGTTTATGATTTTCAGACTCCTGTTCAAACTTCTCAAAGAGCAGGAACCCAGCCATCTGGTGTTTTTCCTCGATGGCAAGGGGCCCAATTTCCGCAGCAATATCTATGCCGCCTACAAGGCCAACCGCGAGGCCATGCCCGAACCCCTGGCCCGCCAGATCGACCCCCTGCGCCAGGGTCTGGCCCTGCTCGGCGTGCCGGTCATCGTGCCCGAAGGGGCCGAGGCCGACGACGGCATCGCGAGCCTCGCCGCCCGGTTTCGCGACCGCATGCCGGTGGTCATCGTCGGCGCGGACAAGGATCTCAAACAGTGCCTCAGCGACCGGGTGGCCCTGTACGACCCGTCCGGCAAGACCGAGCGGCTCACCACCCTGGCCGATTTCACCGCCGAATGCGGCATCGATCCGACCTCCTGGCCCGATCTGCAAGCCCTGGTCGGCGATACCAGCGACAACATTCCGGGCATCCCCGGCATCGGCCCCAAGACCGCCCTGGACCTGCTGCGCCGGCTGCCGACCCTGGAGGCGGTGCGCGACGGGCTGGACACGGTCAAGCCCACGCTGCGCCAGAAAATCGAGCCGGCCCTGACCGAGCTTTTCACCTACCGCGAATTGACCCGCCTTCGCACCGACATCCTGCCGGACACGGGCCTGGCCGACACCGTTCTGGCTCCGCCCGATCGGGAGGCCCTGCGCGCCTTTCTCGACGGCTTCGAATTTCGCACCCTGGCCCGGGAGATTCCCGGCCGGCCGGCCGAGGCCGCGCCCAAAAAAGAGCCGGCCAAGTCGGCCCAGCTTTCGCTTTTCGACGCGCCCGCCGCCGAAGCGCCCGCCCCGGCGGCGCCCGAACCCCCGGCCGCCCCCGCGCCCCTACCCGCCCCGGTCGCACTGGCGAG
>JBKICS010000170.1:0-2610 GCA_046567015.1 Acidobacteriota bacterium
CGACGAGGCGACACATGACCGGCATGATCCCGAACCTCCGCCCGGGATACAGCAAATCCCATGCCGCGCTCCAAACCGAGCACAGCTCCCCCGCCTGCACCTCGATGCCGCCAGGAGCCCCGCCGATTCCGGCCTTGGCCCCTAGCGCAGTTCCCGCACCTGCACGTCGATGCCGTCCTTGGCCAAAAGCTCCACCAGCTTCTGGGGGTCGGTGTCGCCGTAGTGGTAGGGATAGAGCACCTTGGGCCGCACCATCCGGGCCGCATGGGCCGCCATCTCCGGGGTCATGGTATAGGGCAGGTTCATGGGCAGAAAGGCCACGTCCACCGACGGCAGCCCCTGCATCTCCGGAATGTCCTCGGTGTCACCGGCGACGTAGACCGTGAAGTTGCAAAAATTGAGCAGGTAGCCGTTGCCCCGTCCCTTGGGGTGGAACGGGTCGCCGGTCTCGCGCTTGTGCACGAGATTGTAGGCCGGCACGGCGGTGATGCCGACGCCGAGGGCCTCGGTGGACTGGCCGTTTTCCAGCACCGTGCCCCGCCCCAGTTTTTCCAGGCAGGCCCCGGTTTCGATGATGGGGGTGTCGGGTCCGGCGATCTTGTCCAGGGCGGCCGGGTCGAGATGATCGCCGTGCTCGTGGGTGATAAGGATCAGATCGGCCTGGGGCAGGGCTCCGTAGTCGCCGACCTTGGAATAGGGATCGACGTAGATGGTCCTGCGGACAAAATTGAACAGCAGGGAGCCGTGGCCGATGGGCGTGACGGTCAGCGGTCCGCATGAGGTATAAAAGGTATCCGGGACAGGGGGCTCGGCCAGGGCCGGGGCGCTCCACCCCCCGAGCACGGCCAGGGTCAGGACAACGGCGAGCAGCATGCGGCACCTCCTTGGAATTGACCCCGGTATACCCGGGACCGGGGGTCCGGCGCAAGGCCGCCGGCTCCGGGCGGCGCGCCGGCCGGGAAGAACGGCCGGGGCCGGCTCGGCGGGAGAGGCGGTTTTTTTGTTGTCCCAGAGGCGGCATATGCCCTACTATCCCTGCAATCTGCCAAAGGAGGCGGCCCCATGCTCAGCGACATCACCGGACATCTCGGCGACCAGGCCGAATCGCTTTTGTCCCACGTCTGCCGGACCATTCCCAAGGAGTCCCTGCACCTGCCCGGCCCGGACTATCTCGACACGATCTTTGCCCAGACCGACCGTCCGATTCCCGTGCTGCGCGCCATGGCCGCCCTTCTGGGCCACGGCCGCCTGGGCGGCACCGGCTACATGTCCATCCTGCCCGTGGACCAGGGCATCGAACACTCGGCCGGGGCGTCCTTCGCCCCCAATCCGGCCTATTTCGACCCGGAAAACATCGTCAAGCTGGCGGTGGAGGCCGGCTGCAACGCCGTGGCCTCGACCCTGGGGGCCCTCGGCAGCGTGGCCCGCAAATACGCCCACAAGATCCCCTTTATCCTCAAGATCAACCACAACGAGCTGCTGTCCCTGCCGGCGATGCACGACCAGACGCTTTTCGCCTCGGTGGAGCAGGCCTACGACATGGGGGCTGCGGCCGTGGGGGCCACCATCTATTTCGGCTCGCCCGAGTGCCGCCGCCAGATCCTGGAGATTTCCGAGGCCTTCGCCCGGGCCCATGAACTGGGCATGGCCTGCATCCTGTGGGCCTATTTGCGCAATCCCGCCTTCGTCAAGGACGGGGTCGACTACCACACCGCCGCCGACCTGACCGGCCAGGCCAACCATCTGGCCGCGACCGTGGGCGCCGACATCGTCAAGCAGAAGCAAGCCACTGTAAACGGCGGCTACACGGCCATCGGCTTCGGCAAGACCGACAAGCGGGTCTATTCCGAGCTGACCAGCGACCATCCCATCGACCTGACCCGGTATCAGGTGGCCAACTGCTTCATGGGCCGCATCGGGCTGATCAATTCCGGCGGCGCGTCCGGGGCGGCGGACTTCGCCGACGCCGTGGCCACGGCCGTGGTCAACAAGCGGGCCGGCGGCATGGGGCTCATTTCCGGCCGCAAGGCCTTCCAGCGGCCCATGGCCGAGGGCGTCAAGCTCCTGAGCGCCATCCAGGACGTCTATCTGTGCCCGGAAGTGACCGTGGCCTAGGCCGCCTTTCCCCGACCCGACGCCTGCGGCGGGGCGGTCCGGCCGGACCGCCCCGCCAGGTGTAACCGGGAAGTCGCGACCCGCGACCAAGCGCGCAAAGGACGGCGTTGCCGCCCAACACACGCGGGAGGTCTTCCCATGAAGAAGCTGCTCTACGGAATGCTCACCCTGGCCATCCTGGTCGGCTCGGCCTACGCCGTGGCCGCCGGTCCCGGCCCGGGCGGCCCCGGCGGGCCCGGCCCCGAGGGATTGCTCAACCGGTTGCTGTCGCTTAAGCTGACCGACGCCCAGAAACACGACGTGGCCGTTGTCCTCAAGCGCAACCGGCCGGCCTTCCATACCGACATGGAGGCCATGCGCGCCGCCTTTGACGGCATGCGCCAGGTGATGCGGGCCGAGCCCGGCAACGAAGCCGCCGTGCGCCAGGCCAGCAAGGCCATCGCCGCCGCCGCCGAGGACATGGCCGTGCTGCGCGGCAAGGTCGAGGCCGCCATC
>JBKICS010000171.1:0-3797 GCA_046567015.1 Acidobacteriota bacterium
CATGAGCAATCTGCCGGATGTCGCCTTCACGGCCGTCTCCAACCCCTGGGGCGATCCCTGGCAGGACTCTGTGCCGCGCGTGATTTTCGGCAAGATCGACGCGCGCCTTGCGACCATGCCCGTGGCCCTGGAAGCCTTGCACAGTTTCGTGGACGGCCGCCATGTCGGGGCGTTTTTCGGGCATCTTGAAGCAACCCTGGCCGACCCCGAAAAATGGTATCTGGCAGGAGGAGCCTCCGGCGGCCAAAGGGGGTGACCCCCTTTGGAATCCTCGAAATGGGGGGCGGGGTGTTTTATTTCAGACGGATTGGGATGTTGCGGGGCTGGTGAGGCTTCGGTTGAAACAGAAAAGGCGGCTCCGTGAGGGGCCGCCTTACTCGTGATGCGTATCGAGGATCTCTCGCACGCTGCTGGTTGTATCGTCCTTCTTTAGGACTGCAGTCACGGTGTGCGATGATGCGACACCCAACCCGTTGTCGCGTCGTACGAAGTTTCACGGTCCGGTCGAACAACCCGTGATCGCGGCACCATCCTGACAGTAGCGCGATATGGTTAGATGTTCTCGTCGGTTACGAGGTGTTTGACCCGCGTCAATATCCAGCAGTGACGGAGCATAAGGACGGTGGTCAGGGTCAGGATGAGGGCGCTGATGGAAAAAAAGACGTCCTCGATATTTTCCGTATCAATGATGGCGTCCGGGATTTTGATGCAGGCGACGCACATTTCCATAAACAGGCCGAGCAGGAGATAGCACAGTCCGTATTCGTGACAGATATGGTCAATCCTGTCCTGGAAGGGCGTCTTGAACTTGGGATAAAGCTTGAAGATGCCCATAAACGATTGCCGCTCTTCGATGGCCACGCCGTAGCCAATGAAAATAACGCCGAGGTATTCGGAAATATTTTCAAGTTCGAGGGTATGGCTGGCCGGATCAAGAATCATGGGGATCATGACCCACAGAGAAATCACGGAAAATGATATTAAAAAGAGGTTGAAGGCGACGACGCCATAGCGGCTTGTCAACGCCAGGAGAACTGTTGCTGTAAAACTGGAGCGGTTCCGAACAGGCATGGTGTCCTCGGAGTTTTTGTGCGTTGTCGACGAGGCGGTCGGGGTTTGCCTTACTTGCTCACGCCATAAACCTTTCCAGCACCTCCAGATATCTCCCCTCCTGCTCCAGATGGTGGCTGTGGCTGGCCTCCTCGAAGACCACCAGTTTTGCCCCGGGGATGCGCGAGGCGAAATCCGCCGTGGTCTCGGGCGTGGCTTCGTCATAGCGGCCGCAAGTCAAAAGCGTCGGTACGGTGATGCGCGAGAGTTCGGCCGTGCAGTCATATTCCGCCAGCGTCCCAGTGAGCGTGAATTCGCTGGGGCCCCACATGTGCGTGTAGCAAGGGAGCCCCATTTTCGCGATGGCGCGGTTCAGGCACTCGGGCCACGGATCCAGCCGGCAGACGTGCCGGGCGTAGAACGCGCCCATGGCCGCCTGGTAGGCCGGGCTATCGTAGTCGCCTGTCGCCTCGGCGGCGGCCACCGCCGCCTGGACGTTCCCGGGCATGCGGGTCAGGTGCGCCCGCTGGTCGGCGGCGAAACGCCGGGCGTCCAGGCACGGACCCGATAAAATCAACCCCGCGATCCCTTCCTGGCCGTGCGTCAGCAGATACTCCACGGCCAACAGCGCGCCCCAGGACTGGCCGAGCAGATGCAGGTGCGTAAGCCCAAGCACCTCGCGCACCGTGGCCAGTTCCTCCACGAAGCGCGGCAGGGCATAGCGCGTCAAATCCTCCGGTCGGTCCGAGCCGCCGCAGCCGAGCTGGTCGTAAAAGACCACCGGCCGGGTCGCGGCCAGGGCAGCCAACGGCTCCAGATAGTCATGCGGCACGCCCGGGCCGCCGTGCACGACGAGCAGCGGCGTCCCGGGCACGTCCCGACCCACGATGCGATACCACACCCGGCCGCCGGGCACGTCAATGCGGCCCTCCAAGGCCGGTCGCTCTGGCTGCATGCTTCTCCTCTCCCAATACAAATAATCGTCAGCACGCCTCATGCGCACCCACCCCATACCCCCTTTAAGGAGGGTCCGGGAGGGGCTTAGCCCCTCCCGGCCGCCGGAGGCATTCTCCTCGTCTCCGCTTCTTCCTTCCAGGCCTCACGGCTGCGGGCGATTTTTTTCTGGACCACGCCCCAGGTCTTGGTGGGCAGGAACGACTCGGGCCAGTGCGCCAGGAACTGTTGGTACAGGCTGTAGGGCACGGTAAAGGTCATCTCGTCCGGCAGCATGTATTTGCGCGCCGACGGGTCGCCGCAGCCGAGCACCGCCCGGGTGTGGCCCTTGGCCTGATAGTGGAGCGGCCAGGTGGCGATGTAGCTGCACCCGGCCCCGAATGGCGCGGCCACCACCTCGAAGTCGTCGGTGACGAAGGTGGCCAGGGTGGACAGGCCGGTCAGCGACTCGCCGCGCCCGAAGAAGATGACGGTTTCGGGCGTCTCGTCGCCGGTAAACTGGGTGACGGGCTTGATGACGCAATACCGGGCCGGGGCCGGGCGCGGCGCGATTTCCTGGAAAAAACGCTTGGCCGAGGCCGGGGAGGGCAGGTAGCGCTCGCCAGTTACGGGCGTGCCGGGAATGCCGGTGGAGATGTAGCAGGTGATGAAATCGAGCTGCGGCGCGTGGAAGCCCAGGTAAAACGAGCCGCCCGGACAGCCGTAGCGCTCGGCGTCGAACCAGGCCACGCCGCCTTTCTTGCGGGCCAGCCACAGCTTGCCCATGACGCAGGAGAAATGGCCCCAGACCGCGCCCCAGTCGATTTGCCCCTGGCGTTCCAGCTCGATGGAGAGCCGTGGGCCGGGGTCCGGGGCAAAGCCCTCATCGGGCGGGGCGGCGTCGGTGTAGTACAGGCCATAGGGAACCTGGGTCAGGCCCAGGGCGGACAGCAATCCGGCAAGCGGTGTTTCGGACGCGGCAGGGGGGGTGTCGGGCATGGCGACCTCCGGCTGACGGTTGGCGCGCCGGTTGGGATCAGGAGCGCGTCCGGCGCTGACGGCAAAAGGCGAGAAAGCTCCCTTTGAGGAAACGCGGGGGTGAAAAGTCGCCACGGGGCGCGGCCGGTCCCGCCTGGGAGCAGGTGATACCACGCGCAGCCCCGGGAGCGATAGGGGGCTTTGGCCTGGGACGGACAGCCGCTTGACAGCCGCCGGCTTTTTGGGTGCAACCGAGACATGACCCACGGAGGTGAGGCCATGAATCGTTGGGGCATGGGAACCATGTTGTACCGGGCGACCATCTGCTACGCCTTGCTGGCGATCCTTTACGACACCATCCTCATCGAGACGTTTTGCGACCGCCTCGTGCCCGAGCGGCTGGCCCTGGCCGGCGGCGGAGTGCTGCTCTTCCTGGGGCTCGTCGTCTATGCCCTGGGCACCTTTTCCGTCTACAAGGCTATCGACGCCGGCCAACTCGCCACACGCGGCATCTTCGCCGTGGTGCGCCATCCTCTGTACGCTGCCTGGGTCTGGTGCATCGTGCCGGGCCTGGCCCTGCTGCAAGGCACGCTTTTAGCCCTCCTGGCCCCCATCGTGGCCGCGATCTTCTACAAGTTGTGCATCCCCCACGAAGAAGCCCATCTGCATCGCCTGCACGGCGCTGCCTACGCGGACTACAGCCGTCGCGTCGGCGGCATTATGCCCAGATTTGGGCAGGAAATGCAGAAGATGCCTCCGGCGGCCGGGAGGGGGTAACCCCCTCCCGGACCCACCCTTTCTGGGGCGCGCTTTTTCCCCCGGGCCTCGGCCCGGGG
>JBKICS010000172.1:0-4676 GCA_046567015.1 Acidobacteriota bacterium
GTGGACCTGGCCCGGCTGGCCGGACTGAAGCCCGCCGCCGTCATCTGCGAAATCATGCGCGACGACGGCAACATGGCCCGTATGCCGGACCTCGTGGAATTCGCCGAGAAGCACAACATCAAGATCTCGACCGTGGCCGACCTCATCCGCTACCGCATGCGCTTTGGGCACACCGCCGTGACCAAGGTGGCCGAGGCCACCCTGCCCACGGCCTTCGGCTCGTTTAAGGCCATCGCCTTCGAGGCCAGCTCCGACAAGAAGACCCACATCGCCCTGGTCAAGGGCGACATCGTGCCCGGCGAACCGGTGCTCGTGCGCGTGCACAGCGAATGCCTGACCGGCGACGTGTTCGGGTCGCTGCGCTGCGACTGCGGCAACCAGCTGCATCAGGCCATGCGCATGATCGAAGAGGAAGGCAAGGGCGTCATCCTCTACATGCGCCAGGAAGGCCGGGGCATCGGCCTTGGCAACAAGATCAAGGCCTACGCCCTCCAGGACCAGGGCCTCGACACCGTGGAAGCCAACCTCAAGCTCGGCTTCAAGGCCGACCTGCGGGAATACGGCACCGGCGCCCAGATCCTGGTGGAACTTGGCATCAGCAAGATGCGGCTTATGACCAACAATCCCAAAAAAATCGTGGGCCTTGAAGGCTACGGCCTGGAGATGGTGGACCGGGTGCCCATCGAGACCTGCCCCTGCTCCGAAAACACCTGCTACCTGACCACCAAGCGCGACCGCATGGGCCATATCCTGACCCTGCCGGACTGCACGCCGGCCAAGTAGCGACACGACGACACCCAAAACGACGGGGCAACCGCCCGGGAGAATCGCCATGCTGCACGTGAGCACCATCGAGGGACAGCTCGACGCCAAGGGACTCAAATTCGCCCTGGTGGCCGGGCGTTTTAACGACTTCATCACCGAACGCCTCGTGGGCGGGGCCGTGGATTACCTGACCCGCCACGGTGGGGAGCGGGCCGACATCACCATCGTGCGCGTGCCCGGCGCGTTCGAGATTCCGCTGGCCGCCAAGAAACTGGCCGCCTCCGGCAAGTACAACGGCGTCGTGTGCCTGGGCGCGGTCATTCGCGGAGCCACGCCGCATTTCGATTACGTGGCCAACGAATGCGTCAAGGGACTGGCCCAGGTCATGCTCGAAACCAACGTGCCCGTGGGCTTTGGCGTGCTGACCGTCGATACCCTGGAGCAGGCCATCGAGCGGGCCGGCAGCAAGGCCGGCAACAAGGGCGTTGAGGCGGCGGCCGCCGTGCTGGAAATGGTTCGTGTCCTGGAGCAGCTCTAATCGAAGTCCATTATGTCTGAATCAGAAGAGAAAAAGCCGGCTTCCCGCCGCAAGGCCCGCAAGCAGGCCTTCGAGTGCCTCTACGGCCTTATTTTTGAGTCCGCCGTCGACGAACGGTCGCTTCTGCGCGTGTTTCGGCACTGCCCCCACGACGTGGCCGAGGGCGACGATCCCGCCGGCCAGCAGTTCGCCTGGGAACTGGTTTTGGGCGTATGGCAGAACCAGACCGACATCGACGCGCTGATCGTGCGCTTTTCCAAGAACTGGAAGATCTCGCGCATCGCCAAGGTGGAGCTGACCATCCTGCGTCTGGCCGTCTACGAGATCCTCAAGCGGCCGGATATTCCGCTGCGGGTGTCGCTCAACGAAGCCATCGAACTGGCCAAGCGCTATGGCGACGAGAACTCGCGCAACTTCATAAACGGCATCCTCGACGCCATTGCCAAGGCCGTTGACAGCGGCGAATTCGAGATACACAAAGACCTGTAATCGGTTCCCGCGTCACGAAAAACGACTGGAGCCGGTCGCTGCTGACCGTATCGCCAAGGAGCATTTCCCCATGAGCAGATATGTGCCCGAGGACGTCGAAACCAAATGGCAACGCATCTGGGAGGAAGGCGGCCACTTCCATGTGGAAGCCGACCCGTCCCGGCCCAAATACTACGTCCTGGAAATGTTCCCCTACCCCTCGGGGCGCATCCATATGGGGCATGTGCGCAACTACTCCATCGGCGACGTGGTGGCGCGGTTCAAGCGCATGGAAGGCCACAACGTGCTCCATCCCATGGGCTGGGACGCGTTCGGCATGCCGGCGGAAAACGCCGCCATCAAGCACAAGCTCCATCCCGCCGCCTGGACCATCTCCAATATCGAGTCCATGCGCGTCCAATTAAAGCGCCTGGGCTATTCCTACGACTGGCGGCGCGAAATTGCCACCTGCCACCCCGGCTACTACGTCCACGAGCAGCGCTTTTTCTTGAAATTCCTGGAAAAGGGGCTCGTCTACCGCAAGCACTCGCCCCAGAACTGGTGCGAGACCTGCGGCACGGTGCTGGCCAACGAGCAGGTCATCGACGGCTGCTGCTGGCGCTGTGACCAGCAGGTCGTGCAAAAGGACCTGGAGCAGTGGTTCCTGCGCATCACCGACTACGCCGAGGAGTTGCTCGCCGACCTGGACAAGCTCACCGGCGGCTGGCCCGAGCGCGTGCTCACCATGCAGCGCAACTGGATCGGCAAGTCGGTCGGCGCGGAACTCACCTTCGCCCTGGCCGAGCCGGTGGCCGGAGCCGACGGCATCACGGTCTTCACCACCCGCCCGGATACGCTCTTCGGGGCCACCTTCATGAGCCTTGCCGCCGAGCATCCGCTGGTGCCCCAGTTGATCGCCGGCAAGCCCCAGGAAGCGGCGGTCACGGCCTTTGTGGACAAGGTCCGAAACCTCGACCGCATCGTGCGCTCGGCCGACGACCTGGAAAAGGAAGGCGTTTTTACCGGCGCGTACTGCATCAATCCGGCCACGGGCCGCAAAATCCCCATCTACGTGGCCAACTTCGTGCTCATGGGTTACGGCACCGGCGCGGTCATGGCCGTGCCGGCCCACGACCAGCGCGATTTCGAATTCGCCCGCAAATACGACCTGCCCATGACGGTGGTCATCCAGCCCGAGGGCGAGGCGCTCGACGCGTCCAGCCTGGAAGCGGCCTACGTCGATCCGGGCGTGCTGGTCGCTTCCGGCGAATTTACCGGCATGCAAAACGAAGCGGCCAAAAGCGCCATCATCGACTGGCTCGACGGCTCCGGGCGCGGCAAGAAAAGCGTCAACTACCGCTTGCGCGACTGGAACATCTCCCGCCAGCGCTACTGGGGCGCGCCCATTCCGGTCATCTACTGCGAAGCCTGCGGCATCGTGCCCGTGCCGGACGCCGATCTGCCGGTGGAGTTGCCCCGCGATCTGGCCCTTATGCCCGACGGCCGCTCGCCGCTGCCGCATTCGCCGTCCTTTACCGACGTGGCCTGCCCCACATGCGGCGGCAAGGCCCGGCGCGAGACCGACACCCTCGACACCTTCTTCGAATCCTCCTGGTATTTCGCCCGCTACGCCTCGGCCCGGGAGCAGGATCGCCCGTTCGATCCGGCCGAGCTGGCCTACTGGCTGCCGGTCGACCAGTACATCGGCGGCATCGAGCACGCCATTTTGCACCTGCTCTACTCCCGCTTCTTCGTCAAGGCGCTTCGCGACTGCGGCTACGTCGCCTTCGACGAGCCTTTCGCCAATCTGCTCACCCAGGGCATGGTCATCAAGGACGGCTCGAAGATGAGCAAGTCCAAGGGCAACGTGGTGGACCCGGATCTCATGATCGGCAAGTACGGGGCCGACACCGTGCGGGTGTTCATCCTCTTTGCCGCGCCGCCGGAAAAAGACCTGGAGTGGAGCGACACCGGCATCGAGGGCGCGTCGCGCTTCCTCTCGCGCCTGTGGCGGCTGGCCACCGAGGAGCTCTCCGGCCTGCTCACCCCCGTCGCCCCGTGTTCCTCGGCCGCAAGCCTCGGCATCGACGGCCTGCCGCCCATCTTCGCCGAGCTGCGCCGCCGCGAACACGCCGCCGCCGCCAAGGCCGGGGCGGACATCCGCGAGCGCTTCCAGTTCAACACGGCCATCGCCGCGGCCATGGAGCTGGTCAACTTCCTCTATGCCAACGTCGATGCCTTGCGCGCCGAGCCCAAGGGGGCCAAGGCCGTGTCCTCGGCCGTGGGCACGCTTTTAACCGTGCTCTCGCCCATCGCCCCGCACATCTGCGAGGAGCTGTGGCAGGGCATCGGCCACACGACGCTTTTAATCGAGCAGCCCTGGCCGGACCACGACCCCTCGGCCCTGGTGACCGACGAAGTGGAGATCGTGGTGCAGGTGTGCGGCAAACTGCGCGGCAAGATCAGCGTGGCCCGCGACGCCGGGAAGGAGGACGTGGAACGCGCCGCCCTGGCCGAAGCCAACGTGGTCAAGCACATCGAAGGCAAGACCATCCGCAAGGTGATCGTTGTGCCGGGCAAGCTGGTCAACGTAGTGGCGAATTAAGAGAGAAGAGAAGGCGGAAGATGCCTCCGGCGGCCGGGGGCCTGAGGCCCCCGGACCCCCGATTGGAAGAAGTTTTTTGAGGGGGTTGAGGCTGGGAGCGGCAAGCTGGTCGGGAGAGATTCGTGGCAGTCTGTCCGTTGGCCCGTGACGGCACTCCCCGTTGCAAGGAGCCGGGAGGAACATCCCCCGGCCCCCAGCAACGGGTCCATTTTTCCAGTATCCTCTCTTCGAAGACTGTCTGTCTGGGGGCTTTGTCCGGGGCAGTGCTCTGACTGTCCCGGACAAAGCCCCCAGGACAGG
>JBKICS010000173.1:0-6046 GCA_046567015.1 Acidobacteriota bacterium
CCCACGCAGTCAAAGACCAGATCCACCCCGCCTTCGATGTTGCCCCCGCCACGGCTGGTCGGCAGGTAGCGTCCGCCCACGGCCTGGGCCAGCTCCCGGCGCGTGCGCGCGGCCATGATCGCGTCGGCCCCGCCGGCCAGGGCCAGCTGGGCTTGCAGCGGATGGCGCGCGGCGACCAGCACGCGGCTGGCGCTGCCGCAGCCGCGAAGGGCTCGCACCACCATTTGCCCGACGATGCCCGCGCCAATGACCAGCACCGTGGCCTCATCGGCCGGAAAATGGTCGAGCACGGGCTGCAGGGCCGAGGCCAGGGAGTCGGTCAGCACCGCGTCCTCGTCACGAAGCCCCTGCGGTACGGCCAGGAGGCGCGAGGGATGGGCGGCGGTGCGCTCGGCCATGGCCCCGCCGGCCCGGCGGGTGAAGCCCAGAAACGACCCGGCGGGCAGGTCGCCGTCCAGGAACCGCTCGCAGCGGTTGTAGCGCCCTTCCCGGCAACTGCGGCAGGGGGGCAGGCCCCGCACCTCGCAGGGCAGGCCGGGCTCCACCACCACCCGCGTCCCGGCGGCCAGGCCCAGGTTCGGGGCATCCTCGGCCAGCTCGGCCACCATCTCGTGGCCCAGGATAAAGGGCAGGCTGGCGTACGGCTCCAGGAGCGGCGACTCCAGCCCGCGCAAAAGCCCCAGGTCCGAGCCGCAGATGCCGCACAGCCGGGGACGAAGCGGCAGCCAGCCCTTGGGCGGGTCGAAGGGGACGTTTTCCAGGGCGAGCGGGGCCAAAAACGGAAAAAACCGTCTCGGGGCGAGCTTGGAGGCCAGCATCGAGGCGAGGTAACGCGGAACGCTGCGGCGGTAGAGCAGGGCCTTCATCGTATTTTTCCTTTTCCGGCAGGCTTGAATCGCTTGAAATAATGGCGGAAACACGTATAGGTCAGACAGACGTCCCGACGCTGCCGCGCCGCGTGACGTCCGGGCCTTATACCACAATCGGCCCGCCCTCAAGGGACCGCCAAGGAGACGCACATGCTGATAAAGGATTGGATGAGCAAGTCCCCGGTCACGGCCAAGCCGACCACCTCCATCATGAAGGCCGCCAAGCTCATGAAAGAGAACGGATTCCGCCGCCTGCCCGTGGTCGACGACGAAGGCCGGCTCGTGGGCATCGTCTCGGATCGGGACATCAAGGAAGCCTCGCCCTCCAAAGCCACCACGCTGGACATGCACGAGCTGTACTACCTGCTCTCGGAAATCAAGGTGGGCGACATCATGACCAAGGCGGTCGTCTCCATCGGTCTCGAGGATACCGTGGAGAAGGCCGCCGTGCTTATGCTGCGCCACACTGTCGGCGGCATGCCCGTCATCGACAAGGACAACATGGTGGTCGGCGTCATCACCGACAGCGACATCTTCAAGGTGCTCGTCAGCATCACCGGCGTCCTTAGCGGCGGCCTGCAGTTCGCCCTTGAACTGCCCAACGTCTCGGGCAGCCTCAAGACCGTCCTTGACGACTTGAAGGCCCACGACGTGCGGATCTTAAGCATCCTCACGAATTACGACGACGACAAGCCCGACACCCGCACCGTCTACATCCGCGTGCGTCCCATGGACGACGCCAAGGCCAAGGAGGTCGTGGCGCGGCTTAAAGCCAACCACAACCTGATCTATTGGGCCAAGGACGAGATGTAGCCCCGGGGCTCGAGCGATTTTCCTGCCGTTTTTCCCCGCCAGGGAGGCCCTGCGGGACCAGACGACACCCAGCCGCCGTCGCCGCCCTGGTTGACGGCGGCTGGATCGTGCCTATTGTTGGGACAGGCCGGCGGTCTGAGCCCGGCCCGATGCCATCAAGGAGCGCTCCATGCTTGAAGTCCGTTATTGCCCGCACTGCAAAGCCCAACTTCAGTCCTGGATCGGCCCCCCGGAATCCGGGTGGGGCGAGATATTAGTTTGCAACAACAACGACTGCACGTTTTACGTTAATTCGAAAACCGATATCAATCACAAGGATGAAGACAACAGCCTCGGGTGTCGCTATGCCGAAGACCCGGACAACCGCTATCAGTGCTTCAACCTGCTGGCCTGGCACAAAGTCGGTTAGGCCCCGCGCTTTCCCCGAACGCCGGCTTGCGCCGGCGTTTTTTTTGTGTTGCACACGCCTGGCTTGGTGAACTCTCTGTCATCTCCGGTTGCCTGCGGCTTTTTGCCCTTGCCTCATCCGCCGCCTTGCGGCTATCCTCGCCAATCAACACAACCGGATCGGACATTCGCCCGGGAATGCCGGCCGTATGGACCACACGCACACATGAGCCGCATAGCCATCATCGATCGCCAAGGCGTCCTGTGGGCCCGCGCCGCCGGCCCCTTCGCCGGCCCTGTCTGTCTCGAGCTGGAAGTCGCCGTGCTCGAAGCCGCCACTGTCGGTCGCTTCAGCGTCACTGTCCTGGACCTCAGCCAGACCCCCACCGTGGACAGCTGCGGCATCGGGGCCCTGGTACGCCTGCAAACGGCCCTGGCCACCAAGGGGCGACGCCTCATCCTGGCCAATCCCACCACCGCCGTGGCCGACGAACTGCGGCTGCGCGACCTCTACGCCTTTTTTCAGATTTCCTACGAGTTGGATCCCGGCATGGACCCGGAAGAATTGCTCCTGGCCAGCGATCTGTAGCGCGGCCCACTCGAAACGCGCGCGGCGCTGCCGCCTGCCGGCGACCGGAGGCGCATTCCCGGTCCGCAATTCACTAGATTGTCGCTCCCGTCCTCCGGGACATCTTCCGCCTGTTCTGCTCGTATTCCCCGGCCGCCGGAGCAATGGTGATTCCCGTCCATGGCATGTACCGGGGAGCACGGCAAAAGGCCGACGAAACGATCAACCGGCCGCCCAAGACCCCTTTACAACTTCTTCAATTGCAGGGGTCCGGGGGGATCATCCCCCCGGCCGCCGGAGGCATTCCTCTGCCTTTTCTTCTCTCTCTACCGTTATTTCCGCAGCGCCGGATGTTCCATAAGGATTTCGCCGTCCTGGTAGCGCAGCACGGCGTCGCGGATATTTTCGGGCACGCGGAAGTTGGCCTCGCCGATGGAGATTTCGACATTGGCCCCGATGCGGCCGGGCACGATGACGCGACAGGTGGAGAACCGGCGCATGGCGGCGGAGTTGTCCCAGAGTTTTCTGAGCTGATTTCTGAAAATACTCAGGCGGTGCAGATGCTGGTCCAGGGCGTCGCATTTCTCGGCCGTGGCATCGCCGCGTCCCAGGTTGAGGCGGCAGGCCTGGATGTCGCTTAAGGTCTGGCGGATGCTGGCCTTGATGTGCTGATCCTTGTGGATGCGTTCGGGGTCGTAGCCTAAAAGCAGGCGGGTCTGGCTCTGGCCGCCGCCGCCGAGTTGCTCGCCGACGTAGACGGCCTCGCCGCAGTAGACCTCGCCTCCGACGAGGCGTCCCTTGACGGCCAGTTTCTGGCCGGCAAAAAGGCGGCAGTGCATGGAGGAGCCGTCGATCAGGATATTCTGGGCGGCGTGGAGAACGGCGTTTTCGCAGTATTTGGCGCGCAGGCTTTTGCCGGCCCGCAGCGTGGTCCGGTTGCCGCCCTGGATGCCGCCATGGCAGGTGATGTTGCCCATGGCCCGGATCCGGGCGGACTCCACCAGGCCGGTGACGGTGACGTTGCGGCCCATGACGGCGAACCCGGCCCGGACATCGCCGCCGATGAGCACGTCGCCCACGGCCACGATGTTGCCGGTGTGGAAATCGACGTCGCAGCCGATGGCCAGGGTTTCGCGCACGGTGATGCGGCCGTCGATGAAGGCGACGTGGCCGTTGACGCTGGCGAGCAGGCGCAGGGGATCGTCGGGATCGACGCGGCAGCCTTCGCCGCAGGGAAAGGCCGTGCTGTCGGAAACGATGGCGTTAGCGTCGAGAGGGCGGTCCTGGTGAAGGGGTTCCCATTCGGCCAGGGTCTGTCCCTGGGCGACATTTTGCACGTAGCCCAGATCGAACTGGTCAACGGTTCCGTCGTCGCGATTCTTCGGGCGCAGTCGGCGCTTCTCGAAATCGGGATCGAAGTGGAACGTGAGGACATACGGCATGAATGCCCGCCGGTTGTCGAGTGTTTCAGGACGCGCGCACCATCCTTGAGTTGGTAACGAACTGTTACCATTTGCACAACCCCGGCCGAGACGAAAGTGGCCGGCCAGCGGCGAGGAGGCCTGGCCAGGGGCGAGACGGATTCCGATGAAACGAAAAGAAAACAGCTTGACCAGGGCGTTAATCCATGGACTCATTAATTTTAGAGGGTATTTGGAACAATTTCATGAAAGGATGATGCAAATGGCAGATAATGATAATGATGATGTGGATTTTGATGGTGATAGACGGTCATTGGAGTCTAGGGACGTCACGACTTTCGAGATTGCAAGTTTCTATGCTGTGCAGTATAAAATTTTGCAATTGAAAAACGATCTATTTTATGGAAACAATCGGTTGAATGTAAGTAATGATCCGCTTTCAACGCAAATTCAAATGCCTATCGCGCCGGCTGGGGCCAATATTGATACAAATATCAAACAGGCGCGCGAGAGTTTTGATCCGTTTTGGTTCATTGAGATGGTCAGGTCCAATGGGCCATGGGATTACAAACGGATCGACATGCGATACGAGAATTTTGGAAATTTTAACTTTGGCGCAACGGCCTTGGCCTTCGGTTTTCAGGAAAAATTCGCCCTTCAGGTGGCTGGCTTGTATAATGTGTTGACAAACAAGGCGCAACCACATTGGAAGGAGAAGGAATACCAAAAGGCGATTTTAGATTTTGCAGTATCCTTTGAAGGGCCGCCGTACGGTGATGACCCGAGGGACCAAGCGATGATTAAATACGGATTTCAGTACTACAAGGAGATATATGCGAACACGTATCGGGGCGAGCAGACAACCAAGGAATCCGTGGTCAGGCTTGCGGCGTCGGTTTTTGAGAGCAGGTATCCGGGGGCTACGGTCATGGCCAAGTCGATTCTCGATATACTGAATTAAAGTGCTGGTTCTTGGTGTCCATGACGGAAATAGTTGCAAATGTCTCTGCGGCGCATGTTTTCGTCATACTAGCGTATTGTGGAGCGAATACGGCTTTGTCTCAGTGATTGATGTAAAACCAGTTTTTCCCAATCTTTGTAATCTCGTAAGCGTCAGCTATATTCGGGGCGTCCGGAGGCGAATCGTCGGATTGGTACATGAGTCCATGCCAGGAATCCAGCAGTCCCCTTATGGTAAGAAAGAGGCCTGTCTGCCGGTTGTAGTCGCAGGTGATTTCGACAACGCCGTCGGCGACGGCAAGATGTTTCCATTTTCTCGGCAACACGAAGCAATGGTCGCAGTACGTCCTTTGCAAGGAAATCTCTTTGGCGCAAAAGGCCTTGACGAGGTACTCGCGCTCTTCACGGAATGCCGCATGGTAGGAGTTGATGTTGCGGTCATAGGGGTTGATTTCGCCGAGCGCATAATGGACCGCGACCATGATGATCAGAGGGTAAAGGCTTCGCAGCCGCTGCCGCCAACAATAACGAATCGCGATAAAGATCGCGTAGGCCCAGGTGCCGAGCTCCAGCACAACGGTCAGGAATGGCCCCCAGGAGTAGCAAAATCCCGGGAGATAGGCGTAGATGATGTACTCGTAACAATCGAGCGGCGCTGCCAGCAGAGATACGGCAATCGTCCACCACAGGGCTTGCCGGCAGCGCCGGCGGGCCGTCGAAGCGGCTTCGTTGGATGACTGGGCTTCGGATACCGGCATGGCGCATAAACTAACTGATGCCCGCTGTTGTGCCAACAGGGGCGTTGCCCGGCCCCTGGATCAGGGAGGCCTGCGGGCAACACCTATACACACTCTGCCCGTTGAACTGCTGGCAGACGGCGACGTTGCCGAGCCGGTCGCCTAACCGCAGCTCCCCCGGCGTTTTGCCTGGCCGGGATTCAACAGTATTTCCGGCCGGTCGTGGCCTGCGACAAGTTTCCAAAGCCGCCGCCGTGCTCGCCCACTCTCGCCCGCACCCGCCGCCGCCCC
>JBKICS010000174.1:0-7740 GCA_046567015.1 Acidobacteriota bacterium
GCCAGACTACCAAACAGCGCAAAGGCCCCTTTAAAACTTCTCTCTTTGCAGGGGTCCGGGGAGATCATCCCCCCGGCCGCCGGAGGCCTCTTCCTCTTCTCGCGCCTCTCCCGGCCGCCGGAGGCATTCATAATCTTCTTCCTCAAACCCCAATTTGCGCATGCGTTTGGGGGCGAGCAGCCCGGCGGCGTCGGCTTCGGCCAGAACGCCGGTAGCGGCCATGTGGGCGGCCAGGGTGCGCCCGGCCTTGCGGGAGGCGGCCAGCAGCCGGGACACGGTCTCGTAGCCCAGGGCCGGCACCAGCACCGTGGCCAGGGCCTGACTTTTGGCCACCAGCTCTTCGCAACGCTCCTCGTCGGCGGTGATGCCGACGATGCACTTGTCGGCGAAGACGGCCGAGGCGTCGCGCAGAAGGCGCAGCGATTCGAGCAGGCTGTGGGCGAGGAGCGGCATGTACTGGTTGATTTCGAGCTGCCCCAGTCCTGCGGTCAGGGTAACGGTCTGGTGGTTGCCCAGGACCCGAAGCGCCGCCTGGCCCACGCACTCGGGAATCACCGGATTGACCTTGCCGGGCATGATGGACGAGCCGGCTTGACGGGCCGGCAGCCGGATCTCGCCAAGGCCGGTGGAGGGGCCGCTGGCGAGCAGGCGCAGGTCGGAGGCGATTTTGAGCAGATTGGCGGCATAGGCCGACAGGATGCCCGAGACTTCCACGAAGGGGTCGGCATTGGCCGTGGCGTCCACGAGATTTTCCGCCCGGGACACGGGCAGGCCGGTCAGATGGCGCAGGTGCTCGGCCGCCTTGAAGATATAGGCCCGGGGCGCGCCAAGGCCGGTGCCCACGGCCGTGCCGCCAAGGGGCACCTGCTTGATGCGTTCGCGGCACTTGAAAATGCGCCAGCGGTCGCGGGAGACGGCCTCGGCGTACGCGCCAAAGGTCATGCCGAGCGTCATGGGCACCGCGTCCATGAGTTCGGTGCGCCCGACCTTGACCACCTGGGCGAAGGCGGCCTCCTTGGCTTGGAGCGCCTCCTGCATCCGGGCGGTGGTGCCTTCCAGCTCTTTGAGAAGCGTCAAGGCGGCCACGCGCAGGGCCGTCGGATAGGTGTCGTTGGTGGACTGGTGCAGATTGACGTGCCCGAGCGGCGAAAGAAATTCGTAATCGCCCGGGGCGCGGCCGAGGAGTTGCAAGGCGCGGTTGGCCACCACCTCGTTGACGTTCATGTTGGTGGAGGTGCCGGCTCCGCCTTGGTAGGCGTCCACGATGAATTGGCTGCCGTGCCGGCCCTGGGCCACTTCGCGGCAGGCGTCCACGACGGCCGAGGCACGCTCGGCGTCGAGGTGGCCCGTGTCCTGATTGGCCAGGGCACAAGCGGCCTTGACCCAGGCATAGGCGGCAATGAGTTCGGGCAGGACGGGCTGCCCGGAGACCGGAAAATTGTCCGCGGCGCGTGCGGTATGAATGCCGTAAAGGGCGCCCTCGGGGAGCGACAGCACTCCAAGGGCATCAGATTCCTGTCGCATGGAGTACGCTCCCCGATAGGCGACCCAGTGCGGCAGCCGGTTCCCGGACCATCCGGTTCCCGACTGTCGCTGCGGCGGCTAGGGTAACACGAACTATAATAAAGATCATCGGCAGGGCTCTGCCCCGAACCCCGCCGGGGGGATAATCCCCCCGGACCCCCTGACTGGCAGGGTGGGGGTGGGGCACGATGGCGTGGCTCGAGTCCGACGCGGAGGAGGGTTCTGCTTTTGCACGAGCCGGGGAATACTCCCACGAACCTCCTGGCTGGAGGGTGACGGCGGGGGACAACGCCGCACCCTTGATCCAACCCGGTCCCTCCGACGCAAGGCCTGCGGGCAGGGGAGTCCGCAGTTTTTGTCGGAGAGGGGCCTTCGGGCCGGGGACGCCTGTGCGGCAACCCCGGCCTTCGGGCAGGAGGCGGGAGCGCCCCGTGGCAGCAGGACGCCTGATCCATGATCCGTAGTCAAAGATCCAATGGTACTTCGATCTCACTTACCCCCAGTTTAGGGGGTCCGGGGGGGATCATCCCCCCCGGCGGAGAGGTTTGGAGAGGCAGAGCCTCTCCAATTTTTCTTATTGTCCTACTAGAGGCGCTGGCGCTTGAAGTAGTGGGTGTGCAGCAGGTGGTGCGATTTTTCGGACAGCGGCTTGCCCAGGAACTTTTCGTACAGTTCGATGATGTACGGGTTCTGGTGCGACTTGCGCAGCGGCTTGCCGGCGTCTTCGTCGTAGAGCACCTTGGTGCGCAGCTTGAGCAGCTCGATATCGCCGTGGTGGTAGGGCTGTCCGCCGCCGCCGATGCAGCCGCCGGGGCAGGCCATGACTTCGATGGCGTGGAAGGTTTCGCCTTCGCGCACGCGGTTGAGCAGCTTGCGGGCGTTGCCCAGGCCATGGGCGATGCCGATGCGCAGGGCGTGGGGGCCGACATTGACGGTGGCGACCTTCACGCCTTCCATGCCGCGCACGTCCTCGAATTCCACCTTCTGCAGGGTTTCACCGGTGGCCAGTTCGTAGGCGGTGCGCAGCGCCGCCTCGATGACGCCGCCGGTGACGCCGAAGATCGGGGCCGCGCCGGTGGACTCGCCCAGGGGATTGTCGAAGTCCTCGTCGGGCAGGGCGGCGAAGTCGATGTTCATGCGCTTGATCAGGCGGGCGAGTTCCCGGGTGGAGATGACGATGTCCACGTCGGGGTTGCCGTCCACGGAGAATTCCGGCCGGGCGCGTTCGAACTTCTTGGCCAGGCAGGGCATGACCGAGACGACCACGAGCTTGTCGCGCGGGATGCCGAGCAGGTCGGCGTAGTAGGTCTTGGCGATGGCGCCGAACATCTGCTGCGGCGACTTGGCCGTGGAGGGCACGTCGAGCATATCCGGGAAGTTGTGCTCGAAGAACTTGACCCAGCCGGGGCAGCAGGAGGTGAGGATGGGCAGCTTGGCGGTCTGGTCGCCGCCCAGGAACCGGGTCAGGCGGTCGAGGAATTCCGAGCCTTCCTCCATGATGGTGAGGTCGGCGGCGAAGTCGGTGTCGAAGATGTGGTTAAAGCCCAGGCGGCGCAGGGCGGCGGCCATCTTGCCGGTGACCGAGGTGCCGGGGGCGATGCCCAGGTCTTCGCCCAGGGCGGCGCGCACGGCCGGGGCGGTCTGGACGATGACCACCTTGTCCGGGTCGGCCAGGGCGTCCACGACGTCCCAGCTGTGGTCGTGCTCGACCAGCGCGCCCACGGGGCACACGGCCACGCACTGGCCGCAGTTGGTGCAGACGGTGTCGGCCAGGTTCATCTCGAAGGCCGGAGCGACCACGGCGGTAAAGCCCCGGTTGACGCCGGAGAGCACGCCGCAGGTCTGGACGTCGTTGCACATGGTCTCGCAGCGGCGGCACATGATGCACTTGTCCATGTCGCGGATGATCGAGGGGGAGATGTCCTTGCGGTAGTGGGACATCTCGCCGCCGTCATAGGGGGACTCGCGGATGCCGAACTTCTCGGCCAGGTCTTGCAGCTCGCATTCACCGGACTTGGCGCACACGAGGCAGTCCTTGGGGTGGTCGGAGAGCAGCAGTTCGAGCACGGTCTTGCGGGCGTTTAACACGCGCAGGGTGTTGGACTTGACCACCATGTTGTCGGAAACCGGGGTGGCGCAGGCCGGGGCCAGGTTGCGGCGTCCCTCGACCTCCACCACGCAGATGCGGCAGGAGGCGACGTTGTTGTTGACCCGCAGGTCTTCGAGGTTCAGGTAGCACAGGGTCGGAATATCGACGTCCAGCTTCTTGGCGGCATCCAAGATGGTGCTGCCGGCCGGTACGGTGGTCGTCTTACCGTCTATGGTTATTGTCAGCATGGACATTGCAGACCTCCTTGGGCCTTACAGCTTGATGACGGAGTCGAATTTGCACTTGTCGTAGCAAGCGCCGCACTTGATGCACTTGGAGGCGTCGATGACGTGCGGTTGCTTCTTCGTGCCGGAGATGCACTCCACCGGGCAGACCTTGGTGCACAGCGTGCAGCCGGTGCACTTGGCCGGATCGATGGTGTAGGTCAGCATGGCCGTGCAGACGTGGGCCGGGCACTTTTTCTGGCTGACGTGGGCTTCGTATTCGTTGGCAAAGGTGTCCATGGTGGAGAGGATGGGGTTGGGCATGGTCTGCCCGAGGCCGCACAGGGCGGTATCCTTGATGCTCTCGCACAGGGACTTGAGCCGGCTCAGGTCGGCCTTGGTGCCGTGGCCCTTGGTGATCTTGTCGAGGATCTCATAGAGGCGCTTGGAGCCGATGCGGCAGGGGGTGCACTTGCCGCAGGTCTCGTCCATGGTGAAGTCGAGGAAGAACTTGGCCACCGAGACCATGCAGTCGTCCTCGTCCATGACCACCATGCCGCCGGAGCCCATCATGGACTTGCGGGCAATGAGCGACTCGTAGTCGATGGCCACGTCGAGATCCTTGTGGGCCAACGCGCCGCCGGAGGGGCCGCCGGTCTGGACGGCCTTGAACTGCTTGCCGTCGGGGCAGCCGCCGCCGATGTCGAAGATGACTTCGCGCAGCGGCGTGCCCATGGGCACTTCAATGAGGCCCACGTTGACGATCTTGCCGGCCAGGGCGAACACCTTGGTGCCCTTGGAGGTGGCGGTGCCGATCGAGGAGAACCAGTCCGCGCCCTTCAAGATGATGGCCGGGACGTTGGCGAAGGTCTCGACGTTGTTGACGATGGTGGGCTTGCTCCAATAGCCGGACTGGGCCGGGAAGGGCGGCTTGCTGACGGGTTCGCCGCGATGGCCTTCCATGGACTTGATAAGCGCCGTTTCCTCGCCGCAGACGAACGCGCCGGCGCCGTACTTGATTTCGATGTCGAAATCGAAGCCCGAACCGAAGATGTTCTTGCCTAAAAGGCCCATGGCCCGGGCGTCGTCGATGGCCTTGCGCAGGCGCTTGATGGCGAGCGGATATTCGGCCCGGATGTAGACCGCGCCGAGGGTGGCGCCGATGGCGTAGCCGCCGATGGCCATGGCCTCGACCACGGAGTGGGGGTCGCCTTCGAGGACGGCGCGGTCCATGAACGCGCCCGGGTCGCCTTCGTCGGCGTTGCAGACCACGTACTTCTGGTCGGCCTGGTTGGACAGGGCAATGCCCCATTTGACGCCGGTGGGGAAGCCGCCGCCGCCGCGACCGCGCAGGCCGGAGGTTTTGATGACTTCCACGACCTCGGCCGGGGTCATGGTCAGGACCTTGGCCAGGGCCTCGTAGCCCCGCAGGGCGATATAATCGTCGAGGCTTTCGGGATCGATGAAACCGCAATTGCGGGTGGCGATCCGAAGCTGCTTTACTTGTGTCGTCGCTGCCATGTGTCGTCTCCCGATGGCGTTACAGGATCACTCGTTGGTAGGTGACGGGGATGACGCCTTCGACCGGTTCGCCCTTCATGACGTACTCGGTGACAAGCTCACGGGCCTTGGTCTCGTCCACGCCGCCGAAGACAACCGGCTCCTTGCCGGGCAGGGTGATCTCCACGGTGGGTTCGGCGAAACAAAAGGTCATGCAGCCGGACTGCATGAACTCGACATTGGACAGGGCGTTCTGGGCCACTTCGTCCTGCATGGCCTCGAGGGCGACCTTGCCGCCGGCGGCGATGGAGCAGGTGGCCAGGGAAACGTTGATCAGGACTTTGTTGGCACGAGCCTTCTGGCGGGCGAGGATTTCGTCGCGCTTGGCCCGCAGGGCGTCGAGGCTGGCGATGGTGCTCATGGGGCGCTCCTTGGTGCTATGCTAGAAGTCGGCCAGGATTTTCTTGACCTGTCCCGGGGTGACGTTGCCGTAGACCTTGTCGCCGACCATGACGATGGGGGCCAGGGCGCAGCCGCCGACACAGCGCAGGGTGTCGATGGAGAACTTGCCGTCCGGGGTGACGTCACCGATGTCGATCTTGAGCTGCTCCTTGAAGGCGTGGACCACCTTGTCCGCGCCTTTGACGAAGCAGGCCGTGCCCATGCAGATGGAGATGGGGTGTTTGCCCTTGGGCACCATGGTGAAAAACGTGTAGAAGCTGACCACGCCGTAGACTTGCGCCAGCGGCACTTCCATGTGGTCGGCGACGAACTGCTGCACTTCGATGGGAAGATAGCCGAAAACGCTTTGGGCCTTGTGCAGCACGGTGACCAAGTGGCCTTCTTTCTGGGGAAGGGCGTCGATGAACTGGACGACTTCCCGGTACAGGGGCTGCGGTAATACGGCATGTTCCGGCATCCGGCATTCACCGACCGCTTGACAAGTTGAAGTTTGCATACGGAAGCACCTCTCCTTGTGGGTTTTGAGGGTCAAATCCCTGTGGCCTTTTTTGCACCAAACGCCTGTTGCCATAATAGCATTGGGCGGCGGTCAGGGCGCGGGGCCGGCTAAAGTTCCTATCCCTTGGTATTTGTGATTAATTTCACAAATTCAAGGGGATTACTGCCTATGGCTGGAATGCCCGGGAGGCTCCCGACAGGCAGCCGCTCGTTCACACAGTCGGCTCCTCTTGAGCAAGAACCGAGCCAATTAATGATATGTAATGATGCTGGCGAGTTGCGATTGCGTGCTGACCGGCCAAGCCAGGCGGATGGGCCGGGCTGGGGAATCGCGGCAGGAGGAAATCGGGGCGCAGGCGGCGCGTTTGAGGGGAAAGCGCAGCATTCAAGGGGGTTGGAGCGACAAAGACAAAGTGCGCTAGCTGCGGGCAAAAAATGGGTCAAAATGTTACCCCGGGGCTGGCGGGAAAATGGACGTGGCCGGACGCAGGTAAAATATCCGAGAATTGCAGCAAACGTAACACGTTTTCAAGAGGAGTGCATCCCCTTTTTCGGGCTGGCGGCACGGGGCCGGGCCGGCGAGACGGGGCAGCGGTGCCGGCGGAGAGGGGCATGTCCGGGGCGGTCGACAGCGGCTCGGGAGCGGGTGGAGAGAGCCGGGCTGGAGCCGAGGGGCTGGATCGGGGCCGTGGGCTGGATCGGGGCCGTGGGCTGGATCGGGGTGGGACCGGCAGCAGGCCGCCGCCGGTCCCACGGCCCCGGAACGCGGCCTCAGGCCGGCAGCTGGCCGGCCGGCTGGTCCAGCATGTCGTCGGTGAGCCGCTTGAGGCTGTCGGCCTGGCCGACCAGACGCCCCACGGCCGCGTCGGCTTGCTCCATGGCGTTGGCCGTGTCCTGGGAAATGGCGCTGATGCCGTCCACGGACCGGCCGATTTCATCGCTGACCGCCGACTGGTCCTCGCACGAACCGGCGATGGAGCGCACCTGCCTGGCCGACGCCGTGATCAGGTCCACGATGCCGGTCAGCGCCTCGCCCGAGCGGCCGGCCAGATCCGAAGCCGTCTCGATGGCCGAGGCCGCCTCCTGGACGCTGGCCACATGGGCCGTGGTGCCGGCCTGGATGCTGGTGACCGAGGTTTCCACGTCCTTGGTGGCCAGCATGGTCTTCTCGGCGAGCTTTCGCACCTCGTCGGCCACCACGGCGAAGCCGCGCCCGGCGTCGCCGGCCCGGGCCGCCTCGATGGCGGCATTTAAGGCCAGCAGGTTGGTCTGGTCGGCGATGTCGGAAATGACGTTGATGATCTGGCCGATGCCCTGGGCCTCGCGGCCCAGGGCAATGATGTCCTGGCGCAGGGCCTCGGCCAGCCCGCGCACCCCCTCGATGCAGCCGACGAGCTGGCGCACGGTGTCGGCCCCGAGCGTGGCCTTGTCCTTGGCCTCGGC
>JBKICS010000175.1:0-4619 GCA_046567015.1 Acidobacteriota bacterium
AGTTCGTCCAGGGCCCGGGTCAGGGATCGCGTGCGCTGGGCCACCTGCTTGCGCAGGAAATGGGTCCAGAGCATGGAGCCGCCGAGAAGCGCCAGCAGCGGCGTGGCCATGGCCCCGACGTACAGGGCAATGGTCTCCCACTTGAGCCGGCCGTTTTCCAGCACCCCCAACCACTTGTCGTGGATGGCCTGGTAGCGTCCGGTCTCGCGCAGGATGGCCAGGCCCTCGCTGAACCTTGCCAGCAAGGCCTCGTCGCCTTTTTTGACGGCATAGCCGTAGCGCACGGTAAACACGCTGCGGGTCACGGCCTGAATGTTTTTGAGGCCGAATTCGCGGATGATGTAGATGCCCGGCAGCATGGCCACCACGGCGTAGTCGCCCTGGCCCGATGCTAAAAGGCGCAGCCCGTCGGCCGGGGTATCGACCAGAATGAGGTCGTTGGCGAAGCCCTTGCCGGCCAGCGTGTCGTGCATGATGCCGCCCCGGTGCACGATGACCTTCTTGCCGGCCAGCTGGTCGAGGTTGTCCACGGGCAGGCCGTCGCGGCGGGCGAAGATGGCGTGGTTGACGATGGTGTGCGGCGCGAAGTCCACCACTTTGGAGCGCTCGTCGGAATAGGACATGCCCTCCAGCACGTCGCGCTCGCCGGTCATGAGCCCGGCCCGCTGGCTGGCCCAGTCGCCGAGGTGGAATTCCAGTCGCAGGCCCATGACCTCGCCCACGGCGCGGCTCAAATCCACGTTGAATCCCGCCGGCTGGCCGTTCTTGTCCAGGAACTCATACGGCGGATAGTCGCGGTCGCCGCCGATGACCACGGGGCGGGTGACGCCGGGGATGACTTGCCCCCGGGCGGCGGGGACGCCAAGGCCAAGGAGCAGGCCGAGGGTCAGGGCGAGAAGGGCGGCGCGTCGCATGGCCGGTTCGTTAGCACGGAGCCGGACCGATGAGGAGGCGAAAATACGGGTGAGCCCCGACCGCTCAGGTGGACGCCGGGGGCTTGGCGGCCATGACCCTCTCGATCATGGCCGCCAGCTCCTCGATGGTCACCGGCTTGGACACATAGTCGTCCATGCCGGCGGCCAGGAAGTTTTCCCGGTCGCCGGCCATGGCGTAGGCGGTCATGGCCGCGATGGGGATGCGGGCCTTGGCCGCGAACCGGGGATCGCGGCGAATGGCCGCCGTGGCCTCCAGACCGTCCATCTCCGGCATCTGGATATCCATGACCACCAGATCGAAATCGGCCTCGGCCAGCCGGTCCAGAACCTGCCGGCCGTCCTCGGCGACGGTGACGGCATGGCCCATTTTCTCCAACAGGCGGGCGGCGACCAGCCGGGTCACCCGGTCGTCCTCGGCGAGCAATATCCGCAGGGAAGGCCGCGCGGCGGCGACGCCTGGGGCCGCGTGCCCGGGCGCCGGGACGATCTGGCCGGCCAGGGCCTTTACGTCGCCGAAGGTGACGCAAAAAAGGATGGTGGTGCCCTGGCCGAGCTCGCTGTCCACGGCGATGTTGCCGTCCATGAGGCTGATCAGGTGGCGGCAGATGGACAGGCCAAGCCCGGCCCCCTGGACGTTTCGCCGATAGCCCTGGCTGACCTGGGCAAAGGGCTGAAAGAGCCGGGGCAGTTCCGCGTCCGGGATGCCGCAGCCGGTGTCGGCCACGGTGAACAACACCCGCAGCTCTCCGCTTTTGCGCCGCGGCAAGGGGTAGGCCTCCACGGTGACGCTGCCGGCGCTGGTAAACTTGTAGGCGTTGCCGATCAGGTTGGTGAGCACCTGCTGCAGGCGGGTGGCGTCGCCGACCACGATGGCCGGCAGGGCGGCGTCGATGTGGCTGTGAAGCGCCACGCCGGCCTGCCTGGCAATGGGGATGAACAGCGCGAAGACCTGACGCAAGGTCTCGGGCAGATTAAAGGGCCTGGCCTCGATCTGCATCTTGCCGGCCTCCACCCGGGAAAGATCGAGGATGTCGGCCAAAAGCCGGGTCAGGCGCTTGGTCGATTGGATGGCCATCTCGGCGTATTCGGCCTGTTCCGTATCCAGGGGCGTGCCCTTGAGCAGTTGGAGCATGCCCAGGACGCCGTTTAAGGGCGTGCGGATCTCGTGGCTCATGTTGGCCAGGAAGGCGGACTTGGCCTGGTTGGCGGCCTCGGCCTCGTTGCGCGAGGCGGTGAGCGAGTGCTCCATTTCGATGCGTGCCGTGACGTCCTCGCGGATGAGGATGCCGCCGGCAAAGGAACCGTCTTCCTGGTGCAGCGGCACGCCGCGTAGGTTGACGTAGCCGGCGTGGCCGCCGGTGAACTCCGGGAAATACACGGCGTCGAGATCCACCGGTTCGCCGCGCTGGAGCGGTTCGAGCAGGGGGGCGACCCCGGCCCGGGCGATGCCGGGCAATTCGGTGATGCGACGGCCCAGGAAATAGGCGGGATCCCGGCGACCGGCGGCAAAGACGTCCAGATGCCGCTTATTGACGAAGGTGACGCGGCCCTCGGCGTCAAAGGCCATGATGGAGATGGGGGCCTGCTCGGCCAAGAGCTTGTAGCGCCGCTCGCTTTCGCGCAGCCTGGCCTCGGCCTCCTTGCGCTCGGTGATCTCCGAGGCCATGGTCCCGACCCCGAGCAGCCGGCCGTCGTCGGCATAGACGGGAAACTTCCGGGTGAAAAAGGTGCGGACGCGACCAGCCTCGCCGATCATGCCCTCCTCGCTGGTCAGCGCCTGGCCCCGGGGCAGGGCCAGGGCCCGACGGTCGTTGTCCAGGTACTGGGCGATCTGCTCGGGCGTGGACAGCCCGGCGAAAAGCTCGACGTCGGTGCGGCCGATGACCGTCTCCAACCGGTGGCCGGTCAACTGCATATAAGCCCGGTTGACCATGCCGTAGCGCAGGTCGCGGTCCTTGAAGACCACGACGTGCTCGGCATTTTGCAACAACTCGAAAAAGACCAGCCGAGCGTCGTCGCGCTGCCGTCGGTCGGTGACGTCCGAGGCAAAGCCCAGGATGCGCTCCGGCGACAGCCGCACGGCCGCGATGGACCACCAGCGCGAGGCTCCGTCCTTTCGCCGGCCGAGCACCTCGGCGGTCCTGACGCGCTCGTCGATGATGGCGAACCGTCCCAACAGCTCGTCCCGGCTGCCCAGGTCCAGCAGGTCGGCCAGGGTCCGGGCGAGCAGTTCGTCCCGCGACCTGCCGGTCATGCGGCAGGCTTCGGGGTTGACGTCGTAGAGGCGGCCGGAGGCATCGGCGATGAAGATGGCCGACGGCGCGCTGTCCACATAGGTCCGGCAGCGCTCCTCACTGGCCCGAAGCGCCTCGACCGCCCGCCTTCGGGCGGCCAGGGCCAGGGCCAGCCCGGCGATGCACGCGGCCATGACCGCGAAGACGGCCAGGGCCGTCCACACCAGCCCCTGGTAGCGGGCGTAGAGGGTCTCGGGCCGGTTGACGACGACCACGCCCGGGGGCAAGTCGGCGGCGTTCAGGCCGAAGCGGCGCAGTTGCGCGTCGTCGACCATGGGCACGTCGGGGCTCTCCAGAATGGGGGGCAGACTTGAAACCGGCTCGCCGGCCAGGATGCGCCGGGCCAGGGAGCCGGCCGCCCGGCCCTGCTCCAGGCCGCTGACCACTACGCCGCCAAGGGCCCCGACACCGACGTTAAAATCCCAGCAGCTCAGGATCGGCATCGGAACCGGGGACGCCGACAACGCGGCCATGCTGGCGGCGGGGGGCAACGGCGCCCCGTCAGGTTCCTGGATAACGCCCAGGACCAGCAACAGCGTGTCCCGGGGCAGCCCTCCCAGTATCCCCGCCACGTCGTCGTGTTTGACGTCCAAAAACTCCCTCACGGCCAGCGACCGGGGGAACCCGGGCGTGGCCTGGCGCAGGCCTTCAAGATTGGCCAGGCCGCCGCCGGTCGAATCGGCGATGACGGCCAGATGGGACGTTTTCGGGAAAAGCCTGAGGCCCAGATTGACCGTGCCTGCGATGTCCACGGTCTCGCTCACGCCGGCAAGGTCGGACTCGCCGGCGAGCATGGCCGGCGTGGCATTGTTGAGACCGCAAAAGACCAGCGGCAATGTCGGATCAAGGGCGGCCCGGAGGCGGCGCATGGAATCAAACGCCGCGTTGTCCGCCGCCATCAGCAGGGCAAGGCGGCTGTGGCCGTGCTTCTCCAGAAGGTACCGTTCAAGGGCCGCGGCGTGTTGGATGCCTTCCGGCCGTCTGGCGTCGAGCCATTCCACATGCAGCGTCGCCCCGGTCGGTTCCAGAGACTCGCGCAGCCCCTGCAAAATCGAGACGGACCAGGCATCCTGGACGTCGTAGGAGAGAAGCAGCAGCACATTTTGAGCGGAGGCAGCCCTGGACGGCGTGGGCTGCAAGGCCGACAACGCCAGGCACAGCGCCAGCAGCAACAGCCAGCCCGAGCGGCCAAGCCCTCCCCTCGGCGCTGGCCGCGAGCCGGCCCCATGGCGCAGTCCGGCCGCTTGCACGCAGTGCCAGGCCCTGACCACGCTTCCGGTCGCGCTGCAAGAGTGATGAAACCGCATGATTCGTGATACGTCCGGCAACACGGAGCGTCAATGGCTGGCGTTCCCGGCGCAACAACGGGAGCGGTTGCTGGGCCAGTGAC
>JBKICS010000176.1:0-4604 GCA_046567015.1 Acidobacteriota bacterium
GCCCGCCAGTCGAAGCTGCGGGCCTCGAAAGCGTCGGTGAGGCCGGTCAGCGTCAGCAGCCAGGCGGCGGCCAGCCCGACCAGTCCGGCGACGAGGCCGTGCCGCAGGCGGTTGCGGAAAACAGCGTGGCTCCCGGACCGAGGCGTGGCCTGGGTGGCCGGGGTTGCGTCGGCGGGTGCGCGCATCCTGTCTCCTGTCCTTGTATGGGGAGCCGGGGGCGAGGCCGCCCCCGGCACGACATCGGGCGAGCGCCCGGGGTTCGTTCTAGATGTTGCCCAGGGCGGCCTTGAAACGGGCGACCCGCGCCGCCGGTTCGGTGATCTCCGCCACCCGGGCCAGGCTGACCAGTTCGCTGATGCGATCGGCCGGAGCGGGATGGGTCTTGGCGAAGTCCGCGCCGCCGGGGGTGAGGCGCTTTTGCATTTCGGCCAGCATGTCCGGCAGCCCGGCCGGGTTGTAGCCGGTACGGGTCAGAATGGCCACGGCGGTCTTGTCGGCCTGGTATTCCAGGGTGCGGGAGTAGCCGTTGTTGACCATGGTGGTCATGATGTCGCCAATGGAGTCGGCGAAGATGCTGGAGAGCTGGGAGAGTTGCCCGCCGCCGACGTGCTTGACGGCCTCGCCGCCGATGATGGCCAGGGCCTCGGTGGTGCGGGCCCGTTTGATGGCGCGAAGCGCGTCCTTGTTCTGCACGTGGCCGATCTCGTGGGCCAGGACGGCGGCCAGGGCGTTTTCCCCGGCGCAGCAGCGCAGCATGCCCCGGGTGATGAAGATAAGCCCGCCGGGGGCGGCAAAGGCGTTGATCTCGGCCGAATCGAGGATCAGGAAGTGGTAGCCGCCGTAGGTTTGCGGCATGTCCGAGAACATGGCCAGGGACTGGCCCACTTCGTTGATGTAGGCGTTGGCGGCGGCGTTGTTGTAGGGATGGTACTTGGCGAGTAACGTCGCGCCGACGGCCCGGCCGATGTAGTATTCCTGCTGCGGATTGAAGTCCTCGGCGGCGTGGGCCACGGCCGAGACGCCCTTGACGGCCGAGGCGGCGTAGTCGCCGACGGGCGCGCCGCCGACATTGACGCCAAACGAGCCCAGAGCCTGGGACAGCCCCTCGGGATTGCGGCAGCCGCACAGGGCCAGGGCGGCCAGGGCCAGGGCGGCGCAGGCCAAAAGCGTACGCGGCTTCATTGCGCGCCTCCCTGCGGTTTGACGTCACCCTTGCTTAAAAACGCCAGCAAGGCGGACGACGAGTAGCTCACGCGCTCCATGGCGTCGACAGCGGCGAAGTCGCCGCCGTGGCTGCGCTTGTAATCGGCTTCCACCTCGGCGGAAAACCCCTTGCCGGCCAGGGCCATTTCCTTGCCCGACACGCTGCCCGGGGCGGCCGAACCGCCGGACATGGCCAGCTTGTCGGTGGAAAGCGCGGTCTTGTGCATCCAACCGGCCACGCCCCCGGGCAGCGTCACCTTGGACCAGTCGCCCTGCTCCTGCAGCACGTCCACGGACTGGCCGTAACTGGCCTTGCCCACGATCTTGCCCAGAAACGACGGGGTCTCGCGGACCTGCCCGTCGCGCACCGACACGCTCATGACCTTGGCGGCAATGGCCCAGGCCGTGCCCAGGCACAGGGCCAGGGCCAGGACGAAAGCCCATTTTCGACTGCGCATGCCTGCCTCCTTTTTGGCGGCGTCCGGTGACGCCGGTTTTCGGCCCTGCCCCAGGCGCAGGCAGGCAAGACCGACATGATGCCGATTATTCGTCATATTTCCGAATCAGCGTTCGACGGTCACCTTGGCCAGTTTCTCGAAATAGCGAATGATGCTGCCGTGATCGTCCTCGCCGCAGCCGTCGGCCAGCATGGCCTGCATGACTTCCATGACCGAGGCGGTAAACGGCAGGGGAACGTGCAACTCGTGGGCCGTTTGCATGACGTTGCCCAGATCCTTGGCGTGGAGCTTGATGCGAAAGCCGGGATCGAACTTGCGGTCCATGACCAGCGGCGCCTTGGCGTCCAGAACCGTGCTGCCGGCCAGTCCCCCCCGAATGGCCTGGTAGACCAGATCCGGCTCCACCCCGGCCTTGGCGGCCAGGACAAAGGCCTCGGACATGGCCGCGATGTTGAGCGCCACCACGATCTGGTTGGCGAGCTTCGCCACGTTGCCGGCCCCGACCTCGCCGACCCGGGTCACCGAGGCGGCCATGGACTTGAGCACCGGCGCGACCGCCTCGAAATCGGCCGCGCTGCCGCCGGCCATGACGGTAAGCGTGCCGTCGATGGCCTTGGGCTCGCCGCCGCTGACCGGCGCGTCCAGGAAGCGCACGCCCTTCTCGGCCAGGGCGGCGGCGAATTCCCGGCTGGCCAGGGGAGCAATCGAACTCATGTCCACCACATAGAGCCCGGCGCGCGCGCCGTGGACCACCCCGGCCTCGCCAAGGAGCACTTCGCGCACCTCGGGGGAATCCGGGACCATGGTGATGACGCAATCGCTCCCCTCGGCCACGGCGGCCGGCGACGGAGCATAGGCCGCGCCGTGGCTGGTCACGGCCTCGACGTTGGTCCGGGAACGGCTATAGACGGTGAGCTGGTAGCCGGCCCGCAGCAGATTGCGGCACATGGGCTTGCCCATGATGCCAAGGCCGATAAAGCCGATTTTCTTCATGTTTTCCTCATTGGCGCCCCAAGCGGGCTTGTGCAAGACATTGTGCGAGCAGGGAAACCACTCGTTTATACACTTCTCCCCGGGAGGTATCCGGGGACGACTTCCCCCGCGCCAAGCCCCCCTTTACAACCTTTCCCCAGGCGGGGGGGCCGGGGGCCTCAGGCCCCCGGCCGCCGGAGGCCTCTTCCGCTTTCTCTTCTCATATTCCCCCGGCCGCCGGAGGCTCAAAAACTCAAAGCTGCAATTCCATGGCCGACACCCAGGCCAGCGAGGCCTCGGTATTGGGCGTGGGCACGTATTCCAGGCCGATGCAGCCGTCGTAGCCCAGACGGTCGATCCACTCGAAGAGAAAGGGGAAATTGATCTCGCCGGTGCCGGGCTGATGCCGGCCGGGATTGTCCGCGATCTGGATGTGGCCGATGCGGCCGATGTTGGCGGCGAGCGTCGCGGCCAGTTCCCCTTCCTGGCGCTGGGCGTGGTAGACGTCGTACTGCATGGCTACGTTGGGGCGTGCCACGGCGTCAAGCAGGGCCATGACCTGGCTGGTGCGGGACAGGACGAAGCCGGGGATGTCGAAATGGTTGATCGCCTCGACCACAAGCTCGATCCCCTCCCCGGCCAGGATGTCGGCGGCGAAGGCCACGTTCTCGGCCAGGGTTTCGAAGGCCTCGGCCTCGGCGACGCCGGGGGGCAGCTTGCCGGCCAGGCAATTGAGCCGCGGCACGCCAAGGGCCTTGGCATAGGCCACGGCCAGGGGAAGGCCGTCCCGGAACTGGGCCACCCGGGCGGGATCGGCGGCAATGCCCCGGTCCCCGTCCGCCCAGTTGCCGCAGGGGAGGTTAAAGAGCACCTGGGCCAGGCCGTTGTCGGTAAGCAGCCGGCGCAGCTCCTCGGCCGGGAAGGCATAGGGGAACAGGTATTCGACAAAGCGGAATCCGGCCGCCCTGGCGGCGGCGAAACGCTCGGGAAAGGGGCGCTCGGTGAAAAGCATGGTCAGGTTGGCGGCAAAACGCGGCATGAACCCTCCTTTACTGCGACTGGCCGACGACGGCCCCGGTCCAGGCCTGGACGGCGGCCGGGTCGAAACAGGGCGCGCCGGACAGGAAACAGGCCACCATGGCCTCGATGCTGTCCTCGCTCACCATGAGCATGTCGGTCTGGCGGGTGAATTGCAACAGCCGCCCCATGTGCCCGAGCTGCTCGGCGATGACCTCCGGGGAAAACTTCTGGAACCGCCCGGACACCCGGTCCGAAACCGCCTCCACGGCAAAGCCCAGTTCGGCCAGGATGCGGCCGATGGCCCGGGCCCGGCGCGAACGCTTGACGTCGTCGGCCGCGCCGCCGGAAAAGGAGAAGGTGATGTAGTTCTTGTTGACGGTCTGGCCGCAGTAGCAGTCGAGCACGCCGTAGTGGTAGCCCACCCGGGAGCTGAAGTTCAAATATTTATCCGAAATGATGGCGTAGGACTTCTCGCCGAACCGGTCGGCCCCGGCCTTGGGCTGATTGATGAGCTGTTCGGACATGACCGAGAAAAATCCGCCCAGATTGACCGGCCGAAGGGCCCTGGCCTCCTCGGACAGGACCAGGCCGGTCAGGAGCGCGGCAAAGGGGCGCGAGGCGATGTCCTCCGGGCGCACCCGCCGCCGGTCGGCCGCCTCGTCGCGGATGCCGCCGCCAAGGTCGATGATGTGCAGATCGAGGCCGGTCGTGGCGTCCAGAACGTAGGTTCCGCCGCCCTGGCCCGAGACGAGGTCGCTGACCGCGAACATGCAGCCGTAGGACCATTCGTGGAGCAGCCGGGTCACGTCGTGCAGGCTCACGCAATTTTCCGGGCGAAACTCCGGGGCCTTGGGATTCAGCAAGGTCAGCGGCACGATGCGCCGGGCCACTTCGCCAAGGATGGCGTGGACCTGGGTACCGGCCATAAGCGCCGGGGCCTCGGCGGCCTCG
>JBKICS010000177.1:0-4024 GCA_046567015.1 Acidobacteriota bacterium
GCCCGACGGCACCCCCCGGAAAGCCCTGGACATCAGCCGCCTTGCGGCCCTGGGCTGGCAGCCCTCGCTCTCCCTGGAACAAGGGCTCGTCCAGACCTACCAGTGGTTCCTGGACAACATCGAATCAGCCCGGCTGGCCTAGCGGCCCGTCCAGAAAAACCATTCATGTTTTTTTGCGAATAAAAACATGACATTCAATTTCTTCTTTCGCCAAACAGCATCCCGGCATGTCCCGAACACGACACGAGGCAAGCCCCGGGGCACGGCCAAACGTCGCGTGCCCCGCGACGGACATTGCGCTGTTGCAGTCCGATGCAAGCCGCAGATGGACGCCGGGCAGGCGCGCGGCCGCCCATGCGACGGACATTGCACTGTTGCAGTCCGGCAGGCGGGCCCCCGGGAAGCTGTTGCCTAATGGCCGCCCTCGGCGGTAGGCTCGGGGCATGAACACCGTGCTCAAGCGTCTTTTCTGGATGGCGACCCTGGTCCTGGCCGCCCTGGCCTGCCAGGTCGAGGCCATGGCGGCCCAGGCCGCCGATGCCGGCTGGCAGCCGCTCATTGCGCGGCTTGCGGGCGAGGGCCTGGACCGGGCCTGGCTGGAGCGGATTTTCGCCGCTCCCGGCTTGGCCTACGACCCTTCGATCATGGCCCGCAAGGTGGACGCCATGGTGCGCAAGCAGTTCGAGCCCAAGCCGCCGCCAACCAAAAAAACCCTGGAAAGCAGCAACTACAAGCAGTTTCTGACCCCAACGGCCATCGAGGGCGGGGTGCGCTACATCCGGGAGAACCGGGCGGCGTTCGACCGGGCGCAACGGGATTTCGGCCCGCCGCCGGAGCTTGTCGCCGCGTTTTTGATGGTGGAAACCAAGCTCGGCTCCTATCTGGGCGACCGCGACGCCTTAAGCGTCCTGGCCAGCCTGGCCCGGGCCTCGGAGTTGGGGCAGATCGCGCCTTCACTTAAGACCCTGCGCGGCGACGCCGACCGGACCGCCTATGCCGACTGGGCCGCCCGCGACCGTTCCGAGTGGGCCTACCGGGAGTTGGCCGCGCTTCTGCGCTATGCCGCCGCCAACAAGCAGGCTCCGGGGGCCATCCCCTGCTCCATTTACGGCGCCATCGGCATCTGCCAGTTCATGCCCTCCAACGCCCTGCGGTTCGGGGTGGACGGCGACGCCAACGGGGTGCTGGACCTGTTCACCCCGGCCGACGCCATCGTCAGCGTGGCCAGCTACCTGCGCGGCCACGGCTGGAAGCCGGGCATGAGTGCGGCCGAGCGGGACAAGGTGGTCTACGCCTACAACCACAGCGACCTGTACGTGCTGGCCGTGACCACGGTGGCCGATCGCCTCCGGGCGCGCCTCGGCGGGAATTGATCCAGGGGACTGGGGGAGCGGACGCCGACGGGGAACCGGCCCGAAGGCCTGGGCCAGGGCTGCGGGATCAGGGCGTGCGCGCGGCGAAAAGCGTGTCCGGGGCGTGGCCGGCGGACTGGAACGTGCCCTCGAAGTAGCCTTGGGTGAAGCCGTCGCGATAGCCGGCGGCGTAGACGCCGGTTGCGGCCGAGCGGGAGCGGGACGAACCCGAGCCCAGGCACTTGGCCCGCACGAGCAGATCCCGTCGCTGGGCCTCCAGGAAGGCGATGCGCTGCCAGGCGTCCTCGCGGCGGTTGGTCCGGGACGCGTCGGCATCCTTGGGCTTGGGGCTGCCCAGGAAGATGTAGGTCACGATGCCGATGATGATGACGAGCACCAGAAGGTATTTCACGTCGTCCCGCCGTTCGGGGCAAGGCGGCCGGCGGTTTCGCCGGTCGGGCCTGTCCCTGTTGACCACTCATCGGCGGTCCAGGGGGCGGTCTTTACCCTGGTTGGGGGTGACTGGCCGGCCTAGGAGCGATTGACGGCGATGCCGTGCTTTTTAAGCAAGGCATAGAGCCGCGAGCGCGACAGTCCCGAGACGCCGAGCATGCGGCCGATGTCGCTGCCGTGGCGGGCGACGATTTCCCGCAGGTACTGGGCTTCGCGGCTGTCGCGAAACTCCCGGAAACGCGGCAACAGCGACGTGGACAGGGAACCGCCCAAGGAGGCGGCCTCGTCCTCCGCCGCCTCGCCGAACCGTCCCACGACCCGGTTTCGGGCGGCCATGACCCGGATATGCAGGGGCAGATGCACCGGCAGCAGGGCGTCGTCGATGGTTGCCAGGGCCAGGGCCCCTTCCATGGTGTTCTTGAGTTCCCGAACGTTGCCGGGCCAGGAATAGGCCAGAAGCGCCCGGGAAAATTCCTCGGACAAGGGACGCGGCGAGAGTCCCTGGCGTCTGGCGGCCTCGTCGGCGAAATGGGCGGCGAAATCCAGGATGTCTCCGGGATGGCCGGCCAGGGGCGGCAGTTCGATGCCGACGCCTTGCAGGCGAAAGAGCAGATCTTCCCGAAACAGGCCGTCGCGGGCCATGGCCTCCAGATCCTGGTTGGTGGCGGCCACCAGCCGGAAGTGGCAGGGCGTCTCTTCCAGGCCGCCCACAGGGCGCACTTGCCGTTCCTGGAGCACGCGCAAGAAGGCCTTTTGCACCGACAGCGGCATCTCGGCCACTTCATCCAGGAACAACGTGCCGCCGTGGGCCCGCAGGAGCAGCCCTTCGCGCTTGCGGTCCGCGCCGGTGTAGACGCCCTTTTCCGACCCGAACAGCACGCTTTCGACGATGGAGGCCGGCAGGGCGGCGCAGTCCACCACCACGAAGCCTCCGCCCCGGCGCGGGCTGCTGTCGTGGATGGCCCGGGCGAAAAGCTCCTTGCCCGTGCCGGTGGCCCCGGTCAGCAGCACGTTGACGTCGCTGGCCGCGGCCTTGGTCGCCTGTTCGACGCACTCGGCCCGGCGGGGGTTGCCGCCGAGGATGCCGGGAAAGCGGAACGAGGCGGCCTGTCCGGTGGCCCGTCCCCGCCGCCGGTGTTCCATGGCGCTTAGAAGCGGCGCGGTCATGGTTTTGACCGTGGGCGGCTTCTCGATATAGTCCCAGGCCCCTTGCCGCATGGCCCGTTCGGCCCCGTCCGGGTCGCCCCAGCCGGTGACGACGATGACTTCCGGCGCGGACGGCAGGCGGCGGATGTCGCTTATGATGTCCAGGCCGTTGCCGTCGGGCATGCGCACGTCGAGAAAGACCACGTCCACGTCGGCCGCGCCAGCCTGGGTAAGGCCCGAGGACAGGGTCTCGGCCTGGGTCGAGTCATGTCCCAGGCGGGCGACCACCCGGGCCAGGGCGTCGCGGATCTGCGGGTCATCGTCGATGATGAGCACGTTGCCCAAGGGGGAATTCCTCCGAAGCGCGTCCGCCGCATCGCGGCGCCTCAATGGGATGACCATCGCGCCCCGGCCTGTCAAGGGGCGGCCGGCCGACACGGGGGGAGGAACCCGAACGCCCCGGCCCCGGCCGGCGCGGCCAGTCTGTCCGGCGTCGCTTATTGCGTGAGCACGCCGGGCCTGCGCGGCCAGCCTTCCAGGCCGAAATCGTTTTGCGGAACCACATTGTTGACATCAAGCGCCCGGGCCTTCTCCAGGCTGGCCTTGGCGCAGGCGGCGTCGCCCAGGCGCTGGCAGGCCACGCCCAGATTGTAATAGGCATGGCCGAGGTCGTCCACGCACAGGGGCTTGGTCACGGCCTGGCGCAAGGCTGCGGCGGCCTCGGCGTTCTTGCCGGCCACAAGCAGGTCCGTGCCCTGCTTGGAGAGCAGCATGCCCGCCTTGCCGGAGCAACGCCACCAGGACTTGCCCATTCTGACCGCCTTGCCCGCCTTGGCCAGGCGGGCCTTGCCGCCGCCCAGGGCGCTGTATTCGGCCCGATCGATCTTGCCGTCCTGGTTGACGTCGATCTCGCCGAAGGCCTCCAGGGTCAGGCCGGAGTTGAACACCACGATTTCCTCGAAAAGGATGACGCCGTCGCGGTTTTTGTCCACGCTTTCAAAGGCTGGTTTCTTCCAGGCCTGGGCCGTGGCGGCCAGGGCCAGCCGCGTCGCTGACGCTGCTGGCCTGGGCCG
>JBKICS010000178.1:0-3272 GCA_046567015.1 Acidobacteriota bacterium
GAGGCCCCCGGACCCCCCGACTGGAAGAAGTGTTTAAAGGGGGTTTTGGCGTAGGGTGGCTTTTGGGCCGGTTGGGAGCAGGGAAAGCCGGAATCTCGGCTTGACGGGAATCACCGTTGCTCTGGCAATCCACAAGCTTCGCCTTTTCAACTTCCCGCGAGAGTTCTTTAAGGACAAAAAAAACGGCCGCACCCGAAAGGATGCGGCCGTTTCACGTTCCTGGTCCCGGCGCGTCAGATTTCGACGTCGGCCAACCGACCGGTGCGGATCTCCGCCAGGGCCGGTTCGACGCCGGGCGTTTGCCGTTCCGCCGTTGTCAGCGCCGAAGGGCCGGTGATGGAGAAGGGAGCGCGGCTGGCCGGCTCCAGCCCGCCCGCGAAGGCGATGGAATGGTAGCCGTCGGAAAAACCAAGCTCGATGTCGCTCATGGTCCCTCTCCGTTTCCCCGGCGTTACTTGGTGACGTCGGCCTTGAGCTGCTTGGCCATGTCGGAAATCTTGGCCATGGCCGCCTTATGGGCCTCGGCATCCAGGCCGGCGGTGAGCGCCTCGGCCGTGGCGGCCATTTCGGCCAGGCGGTCGGCCACCATCTGTTTGCGCATCTTGGCCGGCAGGGCGTCAAACGCCGCCACCTTGGCGTCCAGGGCCGCGATCTTGGCCGGCATGTCGGCCACGGACTGGATCACGGTGCTCATTTTGGCGTCCAGGGCCACATAGACGCCCAGGGCCAGGATAATGGCCAGAAGGCCGATGACCAGGCCGGCGCGGGCGGAATTGGCGGTTTCCCGCTGTTCCGCAACGGGATTGACCTTGCTCTCGACGTCGTCTCCGTACAAAGCCCGGACTTTCTTTTCCATGCCAAGCATAGGGTGTCTCCTTCGAGGCAAAATTAGAGTTCAAGTATAACTACCCCAAAGCGATTCCCGCCTCAACGGAAATCCGGCCCCAAGCGCGAACGGTGGCGAAGATTTTCCCCGCCCGGGAGGGAAAATCGAAAATAAAGACAGAAACTGACTGGTTTTGGTCCGGTATCCGTGGACTTGTGGGTCTTAGGGGCGGCGGGAACGACCGCCGCGAAAGGAGATACCGGACATGATCCTGCGCTGCCGCATCTGCCATGCCGCCATTGCCGCCTTTGACCCCGCCCGCCTGACCCTGCCCCTTGATGGCGCCGTGTTCGGGCCGCTTTCGCCGGGGTTTCCGCCGCCCTTTTTGCCGGACGCCCCCTGGGACGAGGTGCGTTGTCCGCATTGCCGCCATCATCCCCAGGGCTACGAGCCGGCCGGCCGGGACAGCCTGGCCACCGACGCGGGCGAACTGCCCCTGCCCCGGCCCCAGGCCGCCGCCAAACGCAAGACCGCCAAACGGGGGAATTGATGTCCGACGCCGCCAATCAGCTTTTGCCCAGCGCCGACGCGCCCGAACGCGTGGGCCGCCGCGTCTTCGAACTCCTCGAAGCCGTGGTGCGCGACAAGGCCCGGCTCGGCCTCGCCGACGCCTGGACCCGCAACTACCATCTGGGCCTTGGCCGCTGCTGGCAGGGACCGGCCCAGCCCGGCGTGCCCCAGCTCGGAGCCAACCTGCTCCACCTGCACCGCCAACGCACCGTCAACATGCTCACCGACAACCACCCGACGTTTAACGTCAGCCGGGTCGGTCCGGCCGGCGACGAACAGGTGTTTGCCATGCTCGAACGCGCCGCCGCCTGGTGGTGGAGCGAACAGGAACAGCAGACCGTGTTCGAACGCTCGGTCATTAACGGCGAAACCTACGGCGCGGCCGTGGAAAAGGTCGTCTTCGATCCGGAGCTGGAATATGGCCTGGGCGAGGTACGCACCATCAGTGTCGATCCCTTTGCCTTCGGCGTCTATCCGACCGCCTGCCTGGACATCCAGGAGGCCGAGGCCGTGCTCCATTTCTTCCCCATGAGCCTGCGCCAGGCCGCCAGGCGGTGGCCCGAAGCGGCCGGCAAACTCAAGAGCGACGCCGACATGCTGGCCGATCTCGGCGACGGCCGCCGGGAAATCATGCTGGGCGACGGTCGCAGGCAGGGCCTTTTCGCCCGCTTCGGCGAGCTGGTCCGCAGCCTGTCCGGAGCCGGCGGCGGGGACGCCTTCGGCCAGGAGACGACGCTTGTCTGCGAGTGCTGGGTGCGCGACTACACCATGACCGAGGACGGGCCGCTCTACCCCGGTTTCATCCGTTGCGTCACCGTGGCCGGCCCCGGCACGCTGGTTCTGTCCGACCGGCCAAACCCCTCCATCAACCCGGACCTGCCCCCGGCCGAGGCCATGGCCAGCTACCTCTACGACCGCTTTCCCTTTGCCCTGGCCAATTCGCTCACCGACCCCGCCAGCCTGTGGGGGGCCTCGGACTTCGAGCAGCTCTCCGAGCTCCAGCTCGAGATCAACAAGTGCCTGTCCCAGCTGACCTACCACAAGGACCGCTGCGCCCGGCCGAAAATCATCAACCCCCGGGATTCCGGCGTGGCCAACGCGGCCTTCACCAACCGCCAGGGCATCGTCAACCCGACCTCCATGGCCGCCGCTCAGGGCATCCGCTATCTGGAATTCGCCAACAACACCAAGGACATCGAAAGCGTGCTGGCCATCTACCGGGAGCTGTTCAGCCAGATTTCCGGCATCGGCGAACTGGAGCGGGCCACGGCCTCGGATCGCCCGGTGGTGGCCTACAAGGCCATTGCGGCGCTCATCGAGCAGGCGGCAACGCTCCTTCGCGGCAAGATCCGCAACTACTCCAAGCTCGTGCGCGAACGGGGTCGGATGTTCCTTAGCCACATGCAGAACTGGTACACCGAGGAACGCTGGATCAGCTTCGCCGAGGGCGGTTCCGTCTCGGTTGAACCCATCTACGGCAAGAACTGCCGCGTGCCCGCCCGCCTCACCGTGGTTTCCGGCTCCACCATGCCCGTCTCCCGGGTGCAACAGCGCGAGGAAGCCCTGGCCCTCTACGAAATGGGGGCCATCGACCGCCAGGATCTGCTGGAAAAACTCGACTGGAACAGCCGCGCCGCCGTGCTCGCGCGAATGGAGGAGATGGGGAGGAATCGAGAGGGCGCTGTACTCTCGAGCTCTCCCGCCGGGGGGGATAATCCCCCCCGGCCCCCCTTGGCGGGAGGACAGCATGCCGCTGTATGATTTCACCTGCCGCGTGTGCGGCCGCACCTTCGAGGCCATGGCCGCCATGGACGACGGCGAAGGCCTGTGCGCCTGCGGCGGGTCGGCCAAACGGCTCGTCTCCGTGGGCCGGGGC